>QHSV01000108.1 GCA_003221655.1 Candidatus Rokuibacteriota bacterium | reverse complement strand
GAACACGATTTTCACCAACGTGGCACTGACTCCGTCTGGAGAGCCATGGTGGGAAGGGCTCAGCGCTTCCCCGCCCGCGGGGCTCACCGACTGGCGGGGTCGGCCGTGGAGGCCGGGTGACGGCCCCGCCGCCCATCCCAACTCACGCTTCACCGTGCTCGCCCAGCAGTGTCCGTCCATCGCTCCGAACTGGGAGGAGCCACAGGGGGTGCCGATCTCCGGCGTGATCTTCGGCTCGCGACGCACGGGAGTGATCCCGCTCGTCTTCGAGGCCTTCGACTGGTCGCACGGAGTCTTCCTCGGCTCGGCCATGAGTACCGAGACGACGGCGGCGATCACGGGCAAGGTCGGGGTGGTGCGCCGTGATCCTATGGCCATGATCCCGTTCTGCGGCTACAACATGGCCGACTATTTCGGCCACTGGCTCGCCACCGGGCCTCGTCTGGCCAAGCCGCCCCGCATCTTCCGCGTTAACTGGTTCCGCCGCGACGCGGACGGCCGCTTCCTCTGGCCGGGTTATGGCGAAAACGTGCGCGTCCTCAAGTGGATGGTCGAGCGCATTCGCGGGACAGCGCGGGCCGAGGAGACGCCGATTGGGTGGGTCCCGGCAGCCGGCGCCCTCGAAACCGATGGAATCGATGTCACGCCGGCCACGCTGCGCGAGGCGCTCCGATGCGACGCCGGAGAGTGGCTCCCGGCGCTCGACGAGCTGGGCGAATTCTACAAGCAGTTCGGCTCGCGGCTTCCGGCGCCGATCGCCGAGGCGCTCGCCCGGACCCGGCGCCGCTTCGGCGGCTGAGCGAGCCGCCGGCCCGCGCTCGTCCCTATCGTTCTGCCCCCGCGACGCGCTGAATCACCCGACGAACCTCGCTGCGATCGAAGGGCTTGCTCAGACCGGGGACGCCCGTCTGCTCGAGGAACGTCTGGATCTCCGTGCTCAGCACGTCTCCGGTCATGAGGACGAAGCGGCGACAGAGATCCGGGAGCCGGCGCTCCAGCGCGCGATAGAGCCCCGGTCCGTCGAGGTACGGCATACGCACGTCGCTCAGAATCAGATCGTAGGAGGTCCGGCGGAGCCGCTCGAGCGCTTGCGTCCCGTCGCCAACGGTGTCGACCGTATGGTGGTCCGCGCCGAGCATCTCGCCGAGCAGTTGGAGCACGAGCCGCTCATCGTCGACAACGAGGATTCGCATGCCCGTGACGACGGGCGCCGCCTCGGCCGCGCGGTTCCCCGTCGTCGCCGGGGGCATGACCACGGGGAGCTCTACGCGAAAGATCGCGCCGTGACCGGGCTCGCTGACCAGGGACAGCGTTCCCCCGTGCCCTTCGACGATCCCGTGGCAGAGCGAGAGGCCGAGCCCCGTTCCCTGACCGACCGGCTTCGTCGTGAAGAACGGCTCGAAGATCCGATCCCGGATCTCGGCGGGGATCCCCGGCCCCGTATCCTCGACGTCGAAGCATACGCGGCCGCGAGCGGCGTCGGCTCGGGTGCGCAGCGTCAACCGTCGCGGCGGCGGGGCCTTCCGCAGCTCATCGCGGGCGTTGGTCACGAGGTTGACCACGACCTGGTGCATCTGGTGCGGATCCGCCCACAACACCGGAAGGCCCTCCGCCAGCTCCAGGGCCACCTCGATGCTGTCGACGCGTAGATGGTACGCCAGCAACTCTGCCGCGTCCCGCGCGATATCGTTGAGGTGCACCAGCTGGCGCTCGGGCGGATGCCGCCGCGCCAGCGCGAGGAAGTTGCGCACGATCGAGGCGCAACGATCCGCGGCGTGGGCGATGTGCTCGGCTCTCGTGGCGGATGGTGTGCCCGCGAGGTCCTGACGGAGCAAATTCGCGTAGCCCGTCACGGCCGTCAGGGGATTGTTCAGCTCGTGAGCGACCCCGGCCAGCACTGTTCCCATCGTGGCCAGCTTCTCGGTCTGGTACAGGGCTTCGCGCTGGCGACGGAGCTCGACCTCAGTCCGCTTGCGCTCCGTCATGTCGCGCACGATGGCAGACAGGAACTCGACGGCGCCGTCCGCTCCGCGATGGGCGACGGCGACGACCGACACGGGCACCTCGCGTTCGTCCCGGGCCAGCAGAACTGCTTCGCCCGTCCAGAGGCCGTCCCGGAGCAGGGTCGGCAAGATCTGGTCGTGGACGACGGGGCGGAGCCGATCCGGTGCCAGGCCTGCGATCGGATGGCCGAGCGCCTCGTCGGCTGCCAGTCCGAGCAGCGCTTGCCCTGCGGCGTTGAGGTACAGCAGGCGGCCGGAGAGGTCCGCGATCGCGACCAGATCGGTGGTCGCTTCCAGGATCGCGGTGAGCCGCTCTCGCGCCTCGAGCTCTTGGCGCAAGCGACGGTAGAGGCGCGCGTTCTCGACGGCGATCGCGGCATGGTCGGCGAGCGCCAGCAAGAGCCGCTCCTCGACGGCGGTGAACTCGCGCGGGCGAGCGCTGCCGACCGCCAGGACGGCCACCAGGCCTTCGGGCCCGACGAACGACGCCGCGAGCGCCTGTCCCGAGTCCCCGAAGATCGCCGTCGGGTGTGGTTCACCGGCCTGGGCGAGGAGATGCCGCACGGAGACCCGCCGCTCGAGAGCCAGCCGCTCCGCGAAATTCTGGGTCACCGGGAACCGCAGCGGCTCGGCGGCGCGGTCATTGATCCCCTCCCAGGCGACCGGCCACAGCACGCCGGCCTCGAAGAGCCACAGGACGCTCGCCTCGACCTTGAGGAGCTCGCGGGCCGCGCTCACGACCCGGCGCAGGACCTCGTCGAGATCCTTGATCGTGATGAGCGACTTCGCGAGATCGTTGAGCACGGCCAGGCCGTCCTTCTCGTCGGCGAGGCGGCGATGGGCGAGGACGTTCTCGATCGTCGAGGGAAGCTTGGCGAGATACCCCTCGCGCTTGATGAGATAGTCCGCGACGCCGAGCTTGAAGGCCTGGACGGCGGTGTCCTCGTCGCCCTCGCCGGTCACCATCACGACCGGGATCCGGATGCCCTCGGCCTGGAGCTCCTTGAGCACCTCGATCCCCGAGAGATCCGGCAGCCTGTTGTCCAGAAGCAGGACGTCGTAATGAGCGGCCTTCAGCCGGGCGAGCGCCTCCCGGGCACGGGTGACCGTCTCGACGCGGGCGCGGCGGTCGTGCTCGTCGAAGGCGCGGAGCGTGAGCGCCATGTCTTCGGGATGATGCTCGGCGTAGAGGAGGCGGATCGGTGCCCGCCGGAGCTCGCTCGCCGTGCGAAACCAGCGACACGCACTCTCGAGCACGACCGGAAGCGTGGCCAGATACTCCGGGCGCTTCACGAGGTAGTCGGTCGCGCCCGCTTTGAGAAGGCGCACCGTCACGTCGGCGTCGCCCGAACCGGTCACCAGCACGACCGGCACTTCCAGGCCTCGCGCTTTGACCGCGTCGAGCAAGTCCAGCGCCGTCCCGTCCGGAAGGCGATAGCCCGCGAGCAGCACGTCCATGTCGCCGACCGTGACGCGTTCGAGCGCCTCGGCGACGGTGCCCGCGATGGTCAGCTTGATGTGAGGCGCGTGACGCGCGAGGTGACGATGCGTCAGCTCCTGATCGACAGGATCGTCTTCCACATAGAGCACGCGGATGGAATCCATGGCGTTTTCAACCCTCTCGTCCCGTGAGGGAGTGGGGGACTCCGGTCGCCGAGGCCAGGCGGCGGAGCTCCTGGCAAACCGCATCCGGGTCCAGTGGCTTGGTGACGCACGCGTCCGCCCCGGCGCCGAGCAGGACCGGAATCATCGCGGGATGCCCGGTCACGCCGAGAATTCGGATGTCGCTCGTCTCGGGGATCCGGCGCAGGCACCGGCACGCCTCGACCCCGTCGAGGCCGGGCATCACGACGTCGAGGATGATCACGGAGGGACGGAACGTCCCGACCTTGACGAGCGCCTCGTAGCCGTCGGTCGCGATCTCGATCGTGAACGGCTCGTCGGACAGGAGATCGATCAGCATACCCACGACGAGCGGCTCATCGTCCACGATGAGAAGCCGGATTCGCGGAGCGGGGCCCACCGGATAGTCAGGCCTTCGCTGAGCACGCAGGAAACGTTGAAACTCCGCGAGGTCGATGCGGCGGTGACCACCGGGCGTCAGGTAGGCGCCGAGGGCGCCGGCCCGTATCCAGCGCCGAAGCGTCGGGATCGAGACTCTACAGTGGGCGGCCGCCTGCCTGGTTGTCAGGTGCCCGCGGCGCATGGCCAACGGCCCTTTCACTTTTTGCACATTTGATTCCTAGCATGGGGGCTCGGCCAAGGCCCACAGAAATAGTACGGTCCCCCGACGTTGACGCATCGCGTGGTCGACGGGGACCCTGGCGATCAGACCGGGTAGATACCGTTCCGGCGAGGCGGGAACTCGTGAACTTTGGTCTGCGCGTACTCGAGGCGCTTGATCAGCTCGTCACGGAGCGCTGCGCCCGGCACGATGTCATCGATCAGCATCTCGGAGGCGAGCTTGTACGTGTCCACGTCCCGCGCGTACTCTTCCCGCTTCTGCCTGACGTACTCCGCCCGCTCGTCCTCCGGCAGTTCCATAATCTTATTGTAGTAGACGGCGTTGATGGCGGGCTCCGGCCCCATGATCGCGATCTGCCCCTGCGGAAGCGCGATCGCGGCGTCGGGCTCAAAGGCCGGGCCGCACATCGCGTAGAGGCCGGCGCCGTAACACTTGCGGACGATCACCGAGAGCTTCGGCACGGTAGCTTGCGAGGTCGCGAAGATCATCTTGGCGCCATGCCGGATGATGCCCTGCTGCTCGACCTTCGTACCCACCATGAAGCCGGCGATGTCGGCGAGGTAGACGAGCGGAATATTGAAGGCGTTGCAGAGCCAGATGAATCGCGCCGCCTTGTCGGCGGAATCCACCATCAGCACGCCGCCCTTGACCTTCGGCTGGTTGGCGACGATCCCGATCGAGCGACCCGCGAGGCGCGCGAAACCCACGATGATCTCCTGCGCGAAGAGTCGCTTGATCTCGAACCACGAACCCGCATCGATGAGCCGGTCGATGACCTCGTACATGTCGAAGTACTTCCGCTGGTCGTACGGCACGATCTCGTCGATGGATCGGCCGGCCTTGGGTGGGGCAGCCTCGCGCGGCGGCGGCAGCTCGCGGTGCGACTGCGGCATGTAGGTCAGGTACCGCCGCGCCAGCTCGATGGCGTCCTCGTCGGAGCGAGCCAGGACGTCGCCGCACCCCGAGACCTTGCAGTGCATGAGCGCGCCGCCCAGCTCTTCGAGCGTCGTCTTCTCACCGATGGCCATCTCGACCATGCGGGGGCTACCCACGTAGAGCGAGGCCTTGCCCTCGACCATGATCACGACGTCGGTGAGCGACGGCAGATACGCGGAGCCAGCCGGCGATGGGCCGAAGAGGACGCAAATCTGTGGCACCACGCCGGAGAGCTGTACCTCGTTGTAGAAGATGCGCCCGGCGTGGGACCCCGGTGACCACGCCGTCGGCGGGGGTGTCGGGCTCGGCCGAGCGCGCGAACAGCCAGTCCTCCTGGAACTCGGAACCGGGGTCGAGCAGGAGCTTCAGTCGATCGCGGACGAAGAGCTTGCCTTCCTCGCGGAGCTTGTCGCGATACTTCGTGTGGCCCTGCTCGATCCGGGCTCGCTCCCGGCGGTAGCGCTCCTCGCCCGCGCTCACGGTCGCGCTCCGATCACGGAGTGGGGTTGGTCCAGAGGATGATGATGAGGGTCCCGGTACCGTGACGCGGCCCGCCGATCACGGCGGGGTTGCCCGATTGCGCCTGGATGTTCGTGGAGACCTCGGCGAGGCTGCCGCGCGTGAGGCGCACGTTGAAGCTCACGGTGCCGCCCCGTACGCTCTGGGGCGTGACCTCGAGCCGGCGATCGCCCGGCACCGGCCAGCGCTGAGTCGTTCCCACGGGCACCTCGGCGCGATAGCGTTCGAGCGACGTGTAGTCCTTGTAGCGGAAGAGCTGGCGAAGCTTCGGCAGGAACGCCTCCAGCCGTTCGTCGGGCGGTTCCGGCGCGCGGCTCGGGGCGCCCGCCGGCGGCCCGTCGCTGGCGAGGACGATCCGCGTGCCGAACCTGACGATCTGCTGAGCCTCGCCGACCGCCGCCACCGCCAGAGCGAGCGCCAGCGCCAGGAGCAGGACCAGGAGAGGCCCGAGCGCGTCTCGCAGGCGCCGGCGCGCGTTGTGCAGCCGCGACATCACGGTCCCCATCGGTATGTTCAGCACCTCCGCGATCTCGCGGTACGAGAGCCCCTCGAGATCACTCAACATGATAATGGCCCGGTGCTGCTCGGACAAAGTCGAGAGCGCCCGGCCGATGCGCTCGCGCTCCTCGACCTGCGCGGCGTGGGTGTCGGGCGCGGTCCCCTGGTCCGCGAGCGCCCGATCCCAGTCCTCCTCCTCCACGCGCTCGGTCCCGAAGGCGCGGCCGCGCGCCGCATGTTGCCGGGCGCGGTCCCGGGCGACGTTGATCACGATCCGAAAGAGCCACGTGTAGAACGCCGAGTCGCCGCGAAACGACGCCAGGGCCTGGAAGGCACGGATGAAGGCGTCCTGAGAGACGTCCCACGCCTCTTCGGGATCGCGGAGGATGTTGTAGGCGAGCCGGTAGACCCGTTGGCGGTATTTCTCGACCAGCGGCTCGAACGCCGCCAGATCGCCGGCGCGGCACCGCTCGATCAGGGCCGCCTCGTCGCTGTCCACCCGAATTCACCCGCCCACCCCCTGCCCGTCGCCGGTTAGACGCCGGGGCGGCGGCGGCGATTCACCGTCGCGGCATGGGTCGGCGCGAGGACGACGCCAGCGCGTCGAGGCCGAGCAGATAGCTCCGCGCACCGAATCCGGAGATTTGCCCGCGCGCGACGGCCGCGATCACCGAATGACGCCGAAACTCCTCGCGCGCGTGCACGTTGGACAGGTGGACCTCGACGACCGGCAGCCTGATCGCGGCGACAGCGTCGCGAAGCGCGATCGAGTAGTGCGTGAACGCGCCGGGATTGAAGACCACGCCCGCGAAGCCCTCCCGCCGGGCGGCCTGGAGCCAGTCGATCAACTGGCCTTCGTGATTGGACTGCCGACACTCGACCGAGTCGCCGCGGCGACGCGCGTGATCGCGGAGCGTACGGTCGATCTGGGCAAGCGTCAGGCGGCCGTACACACCGGGCTCGCGGGTGCCGAGGAGATTCAGGT
This sequence comes from Candidatus Rokuibacteriota bacterium, assembly GCA_003221655.1. Classification (GTDB taxonomy): domain Bacteria; phylum Methylomirabilota; class Methylomirabilia; order Rokubacteriales; family CSP1-6; genus AR31. The sequence continues at coordinate 1,726 of QHSV01000108.1, read as the reverse complement.
TCGGGCCGTGCAGCACCAGGACCTTCATGGCCGCCGCGAGCTTAGCATCAGTGGGCGCCGAGGGGCGCGACGAGCCAGTCGGCGAGCGCGAAGAGCACGAGCCCCGCGAAGACCGTCCAGCCGAGAGCCGGCCCACCCTCGCGGTTCACCTCGGGGATGAGGTCCGACGCGGCCACGTAGATGGTGACGCCGGCGGAGAGGGCGAGCGCGTACGCGACGTGGTGCGCGGCCAGGAAGCTCGTCGCCACCGCGCCGGCGATCGTCAGCACGCCGAGCAGCGCGCCCGCGCCGGCCGCCGACGCGCGCGACTGGCCGCCCGCCAGCATGATTGACGCGATCGTGAAGCCCTCGGGCACCTTGTGGACGAACACCGCGATGGACAAGAGCGTGCCGAGCGCGGGCCCGATCATGAAGCCAGCCGCGATCGCGACGCCGTCGAAGAGCGTGTGGACGCCGAGACCGAGGAGCGCCAGGTAGCCCGCCGACGGGCGAAGCAGGGCCTCGGGGTGGGTCTCCTCGCCGAAGTGGAAGTGGGGCGCCACGGTGTGCTCGAAGAGGTGCACGCCGAAGTAGCCGATCAGGACGAACAGGAAGGCGTGCGGCACCTGCGCGCTCTCCGGCAGCATCCGCACGAACGCCGCCGCGAGCATGAAACCCGCCCCACCGGCGACGAAATAGCGCAGCGGCGCCAGGCCTTTCTTGTGCGCGGTCGTCACGAGCAGCGCGCCCGCGAGATCGGCAGCCGCCGCGGCGGCCACGAAGGCCCACTGTGCTAACATGATCCGCTGGAGCATAGCATGGGCATCGCAGCATCGACCCGCCGGCTCGGTGAACTCCTGATCGCGGACGGGGTGACGACCCCCGACATGGTCGCCGGGGCCCTGGCGCGCATCCAGACGACGGGTGAGACGCTCGGGGAGGCGCTAGTGGCCCTGGGCGCAGTCTCCCGCGAAGACGTGCTCAAGGCGGTCGCCGTGCAGCACAATCTGCCCTATCTCTTCCGCGGGGAGTTCCCCTCGGCCCTGCCGGTGCTCAAGGCCGTCTCGCTCAAATACCTCCGGCAGTATCTCGTGTGTCCGATCGACGTCGAAGCGGGAACGCTGACGGTGGCGACCGCGGACCCCCTCAATCCCCTGATCCTCGACGACCTCCGCCAGAGCACGGGGCTCGACGTGAAGATCATGGTGAGCTCGCCGGAGGCGATCCTCGAAGCGATCGAGCGCACCTACGACGGCGTGGCGACGCCGCTGCAGCGGATCGTCGAGGGCATGGAGGACGACCACGGCCCCGAGGGTGGCGAGGACATCAATCACCTGCGCGACATGGCGTTCGAGGCGCCGGTCGTCCGGCTCGTGAACCTCCTCATCGAGGGCGCCATCAACGCCGAGGCCTCGGACATCCACATCGAGCCGTTCGAGGACACACTTCGCATCCGTTACCGTATCGACGGCATCCTCTTCGATCAGGAGGCGCCCCCGCAGCGGCTCCAGGCCGCCGTGACCTCGCGCGTGAAGCTGATGGCGGAGATGAACATCGCGGAGCGGCGACTGCCCCAGGACGGACGCATCCGCGTCACGCTCCGCGGCCGCCGGGTGGACATCCGGAGCTCCACGATTCCCACGGTGCACGGCGAGTCGATCGTCATGCGCCTGCTCGACCGTCAGAGCGTCTTCCTGCCGCTCGAGAAGCTCGGCTTCGCGCCGGCGATGCTCCCGCGCTTCGAGGG
>QHSV01000107.1 GCA_003221655.1 Candidatus Rokuibacteriota bacterium | reverse complement strand
CGATGCGGTGATCGGCTCCGTCGAAACCCTTCGGCACCCGGATGGCCCGGATGAAGGGCGACGACGGTGTCCGGAGCGGCGTGTTGGCCACCAGCGTCATCACGACCTGCGCACGCTCAGCGGCCCGGAACAGGATCTCCTTTATGGCCTGCGGGCAGGCGTCGGCGTCGACCCAGATTCGCATTCAGCCGTACAGGTGGCAGGCCACCACGCCACCGACGTCGCGCGGCTGCAAGGTCGGCTCGACCTCGGAGCACACCGGCATCGCCGACGGGCACCGCGGATGGAAACGACACCCGGACGGCAGGCGGAGGGCGCTCGGGACCTCCCCGGCGATGGTCCTTTCCTGCTGCTGGTCGTCGGGATGGGATGGAAGCGCGGCGGCGAAGAGAGCCTTGGTGTACGGATGCATCGGGCGCGCGCACAGGGTATCGCTGTCCGCCGACTCGACGATCTTGCCCAGGTACATCACCGCGATCCGGTGGCTGATGTGCGCCACGGTGGCCAGATCGTGGCCGATGAAGAGATAACTCACGCCGAGGCTCCGCTGCAGGTGCTCGAGCTGGTTGATGATCTGGGCTCTGACCGACACGTCGAGCGCGGAGACCGGCTCGTCCAGCACGATGAGACGTGTGTTGGTCGCCAGCGCCCGGGCAATGGCGATCCGTTGCCGCTGCCCGCCGCTGAACTCGTGGGGAAACAGCGGGGCCACGTCTGGCTGCAGCCCGACCAGCTCGAGTACCTCGCCGACGCGGTTGCCGATCGCCGCGCGCGAGAGATCGGTGTGGATCTCCAGAGGCTCGGCGATGATGTCCTCCACGCGCATGCGCGGGCTGAGCGAGCTGAAAGGGTCCTGGAACACCACCTGCACAGCCCGGCGATAGGCCATGAGCTCCGTGCCCTCGAGGCCGGCGATGTCCCGGCCCTCGAAGGCGATCGACCCCGCGGTGGGTGTCTCCTGCAGCAAAATCAACTTGGAGGTGGTCGTCTTCCCGCACCCGGACTCGCCGATGAGGCCGAGCGTCTCGCCTGGATGGATCGCGAAGTCCACTCCGTCCACGGCTTTCACCCACGTCCTCCCGCGTCCGAGCAGCCCGTGCCTCACGGGGAAGTGTTTCTTCAGCCCCCGCACTTCAAGAACGGGTTCGGCCACGGTGCGCTCCTGCTTCGTTCTTGCCTTCCACGAGCCAGCACCGGGCGACGGTCCCGTCGCCGAGATGGAAGTCCCCCGGCTCCTCGCTCACGCAGCGTGGCACGGCCTCGGGGCAGCGCGGATGAAACGAGCATCCCGCTGGCAAATTCGCCAGGTTGGGTGGCTGGCCCGGGATCGAATACAGCGGCTCCTTGCTGCCGAGCTTCGGCACCGCGCCGAGCAAGGCTCGCGTGTACGGGTGCTTGGGGTCGTCGAACAGCTCCCGCACCGGCCCCCGCTCGATGAGCTTACCGGCATACATCACGGCGACCTTGTCACACATCTTCGCGACGATGCCCAGGTTGTGCGTCACGAAGATGAGGGCGACGCCGGTCTCCCGCTGGATGTCCTTGAGGAGGTCGAGATACTGCGCCTGGATCGTGACGTCGAGGTTCGTCGTGGGCTCGTCGGCGATGACGAGGCTCGGCCCGCCGGCGAGGGCGATCGCCCCGACGATGCGCTGGCGCATGCCGCCGCTCATCTGATGGGGATACTCGCGCATTCTCCACTCCGGCGAGGGGATGCGGACGGCGCGGAGGAGGTGCTGCACGCGCTCCCGCAGCGAGCGGCCCCGCAGCTGCTGGTGGAAGAAGGCGGGCTCCGCCACCTGCCTGAAGATGGTGAAGAGCGGGTTCAGAGACGCCATGGGGTCCTGGAGGATCATGGCGATCCGCCGGCCACGGATCCGGCGCAATTCGCGCTGACTCTTCCGGGTCAGGTCTTCGCCCTCGAAGACGACACTGCCTCCCACGATCCGGGCGGCCCGCGGCAGGAGTCCGACGATCGAGAGGCACGTCGTCGTCTTGCCGCTCCCCGACTCGCCGACGAGTCCCAGGGTCTCGCCCTCGTGGAGCGTGAAGCTCACGCGGTCCACCGCCTTGACGACGCGTGTCCCGCCGAAGGAGAAGAAGTGGGTCTGGAGGTCGGACACTTCCAGGACCGGACCGGGGCGCGCCGAGCGCTGGGGGGCCATGTCGGGGCCCCCCATGTTCATAAATTCCTCAGCTGGGGATCCAGCCGGACCCGCAACCAGTCGCCGAAGAGCTGAGTCGCCAGGACGATCAGGAGGATGCAGAGCCCGGGGAACACCGTGAGCCACCATTGCCCGGCCATCAAGGTGGAACGCGCCTCCGAGAGCATGAGGCCCCAGGCAGGCTGAGGCGGGGGCACGCCGACCCCGAGAAAGCTCAGCGAGGCCTCCGCGATAATGACGACGCCGACCGTGAGACTGGCCAGCACGGTCGCCGTGTTCATGACGTTCGGCAGGATGTGCCGCTTGATTACGCGCCACTTGCTGGCGCCGGCGATCTCGGCCAGCTTCACGAATTCCCGCTCCCGGAGGGTCAGTACCTCGCCCCGGATGACGCGCGCGTACCGCGTCCAGTACACCGCGCCCAGAATGATGATGATGTTCCACATGCTGGGCCCGACCATGGCGGCCAGGAAGATCGCGAAGACGATGGCGGGCAACGCGAGCCAGGCATCGGTCACGCGCATGATGATCTGGTCCACCCAGCCGCCCACGTACCCGGAGAGGATCCCCATCGCGGTGCCGATGCTACCCGCCACCAGCGTCCCCATCAGCCCCACGATCAGCGACACGCGCGCGCCGTGGATCAGGCGGCTCAGGATGTCCCGACCCTGGAAGTCGGTGCCGAGCAGCGTCATCGCGCGGCCCCCCTCCATCCAGAACGGCGGGTCGAACACGTTCGCGCCTTGCACTGGAAGCGTCGGGTCGTACGGCGCGATGAGGTCGGCGAAAATCGCGACGAGCATGAGACCACCGAGGATGACGACCGCGGCCTGCGGCGCTTCCCGCGCGGCCTTGATGACCGCTCGGAGCCTGCCGGCGGCCGCCCGTCCTGGGGCGAGCCGCGTATCCGCCGGGATAGTCGCCATCGTCACCTACCTCATGAGTTGGTTTCTCGGCTCATCTCGTGAGCCGGATTCTCGGGTCGATGAAGGCGTACAGGATGTCCACGACCAGGTTGATCCCGACGATCATGAAACCCGCCATGATCACGACGCCCTGCACCAGGGGGAAGTCCCGCTGGAAGATGCCTTCGTAGAGGAGGCGACCGATGCCCGGCCACGCGAAGATCACCTCGATGATGACGGCGGCGTTGACCATCACGACCATATTGACGCCGGCCAGCGTGAAGACCGGGATCAGCGCGTTCTTGAACGCGTGCATGGCGATGACAACGACGTCCGGGAGCCCCTTGAGCCGGGCGAGCTTGATGTACTCGCTGCCCAGCACCTCGAGCATGCTCGAACGGGTCAGCCTGAGCATCGACGCGGCGAAGTACCACCCGAGCGCCAGGGCGGGCATGACGACGTGCCGCCAGTCACCGGCCCCGGAGGTCGGCAGCCATCGGAGCCAGACCGAGAACACGAGGATCAGGACGAGCCCAAGCCAGAAGCCCGGGATCGAAAGGCCGAGCAGGGCCACGCCCTTCGCAACGTTGTCCCACCAGCTGTTCACCTTCACCGCCGAGATGATGCCGGCTGGAACGCCGATGAGCAGGGAGATGAGCGTGGCCGCGAGACCCAGGGTCAGCGAGTTGGGCAGCCGCTGGAAGTAGAGCTCGCTGACCGGGAGCCGGTAGTTGAAGGACTTGCCCAGCTCCCCCTTGAAGGCGTTCTGCATGAAGGTCACGTACTGCACGGGCCACGAGCGGTCCAGTCCCCACTGCTGACGGATCCGGTCGAGATCTTCGGGGCGCGCGCTGGCTTCCGCCATGAGCGCCACCGGGTCCCCCGTGAACCGGACGACGAGAAAGATCGTCGCGCTCAGGATGCAGAGCGTGACGAGGCTGTAGAGGACGCGCCGGATGATGAACTGCGGCATGGCCGGCTACTGGTCCTTCACCTTCAGGTCCTCCCAGGGATAGGCATAGCCGGTGGTGATCGTCGGGAACACGTCCTGCCACTTCTGCGCGACGACCCGGGGCCCGATCGCGTTGACGAAGGCGTGGCGGAACACCGGTACGAGGTAGTAGTTTTCTAGAATGCCGCGCTGGATCTCCTCGGCGAGCTTCTTCCGCTCCGCTGGATTGATCGACCGCTCGTACTGGTCGAACTTGCCGTCGAGGTCTTTCACGCAGATTCGGTCGCGAGAGTTGAAGCCGCCGCACTTGAAAAAGCCCTCGTACCAGAATGACCAGCTCCCGGCGATCCTGGCGGCCTGAAAGATGATCTGAATCCCGGGCCAGTCTTTGAGCCCGCCCTGCAGCCGCTGCAAGTAGATGCCCCGCTCCATGGACTGCAGCCGTGCTCGGATGCCGATCTCGCGAAGCTGCGCGATGATCCGCTCGGCGCGGGAGTAGAACGGGGGAACGGGCGTGACCCAGTCCACGTCGAATCCGTTCGGATAGCCCGCCTCGCGCAGGAGCTGCTTGGCCTTCTCGACATTGCGCGGGAATTCCGGCCACTCGATGGCGTACTGAACGTCGTCGTTGATCCAGTTGCCCGTCGGCTTGCCCAGACCCCCCGCCTCCGCCTGGTTCATGGCCCGCCGATCGACGGCCAGGCTCACGGCTTCGCGCACCCGCTTGTCGCGGAACGGGTTCTTCGGATCCTGGAACCCGGGGAACTCCAGCCACCAGGAACCGGAGAGCACCGGCGCCAGCATGACGCCGGGAAGCTTTCCGACCTTGTTAATCAGCTCGCCGGGAACGAAGTAAATGATGTCCGCCTCACCGCGCTCCAGCATGGCGACCCGGGTGGCCGCCTCCGGCACCGCGGTCATCACGAGCTGCTTCACGTGCACCGGACGGTAGTAGCCCTCGAAGGCCTCCATCTCGACCTTCACGCCGGGCTCGTGGCGCACGAGCTTGTAGGGGCCCGCGCCGATGGGCTTCTGCTTGAAGCCATCCGCGCCCACCTGCTTGTAGTACTTCTCGGGCACCACCCAGCCGGGGCCGGCGACGTTGGCGGTCCCGAAGAGGATCGCGAAGTCGAGGAAGGGCTCCTTGAAGAGGAAGCGGATGGTGCGGTCGTCCACGATCTCGACGCGCTCCGTCTTCTTCTTGAAGACGTCGGCCTTGGCGCCCCGGTAGCTCTCGTAGCTGAACTTGACGTCCTGCGGCGTGACCGGCTCGCCGTTGTGGAACTTGATCCCCTTCCGCAAGGTGAACGTCGCGCTCTTCGAATCCGCGGCGACCGTGAAATGCTCGGCCAGGGCGGGATGGTCGTAGAGCGCGGTGCCCTGATTCTTGATGAGGGCGTCGTGGAGGGCAGTGAGAAAGTTGTCCGGAGTTGCGGTGCCGTCGTGTTCCTGAGGGTCCAGCCAGCGGGACGCGAGGCCGGCATGCCAGGCAAGGACGATCTTGCCCTTGGCCGCAGCTCCGGCAGGGGGCGAAACCGGTATGGCCGTCGATGCGGCCGCGATCAGTATCAGGGGTACGGCCAGCGAACGGAACACGCGGCGAGCCTCGAATCGGGGACGTCTCATGCCAGAGCCTCCACTCGGGGATCGGTCACATCGGCGCAAAGAGTGCTGTAGACTAGCCCGCGGCTCGGAAGCGGTCAAGTTGCGGCAGCCGGCGTGCTACTGCTACATAAAAATGTC
>QHSV01000106.1 GCA_003221655.1 Candidatus Rokuibacteriota bacterium | reverse complement strand
CCTCCCGAGGCGATGACGGCGACCGCCGCGGGCTCCTTCCACTCCTCGACCGCCGCGGCGATCGCTTCGCCCGTTGCGAAGGAGCGTCGGGGAGTCGGCTGGTTCGGCAGGTAGCACGTGTTCTGGAACACCGGGAGAATCGCGCCGGGCTTGTTGTCGAACAGCCGCTTGATGACGAAGGCGAAGGCGTGCGGCAACCCCTGCTCGCGCGGAGGCGTCTCGCGCACGTAGTCCAGCTCGCCGTGCTTCGTGGGATATCGTCGGGCCACGCGCCCGCCGTACGGCTGCTTGACGTAGCGCATGTGGGCGACGTCGAAATCGTGCTCGATCAGGTACTCGATCAGGAAGCGACCGAAGCGGCTCGCCACCGGGACGTCCATCGGCACGTCGCCGTACCCGCGCATGATGGCTTCGGCGACCTCGGGATCGCGCGTGCCCGGAGGCACCACGCGCGGGATCAGCGGCGCGCTCTCGCCCCAGTAGACCGACAGGGCGGGCATGTTGTCCTCGAAGAACCACTCGTCCTGATCGTCGCCGATGATCACCGTGATGTCCGGGTTGACGGCGCGCAGCGTGCTCGACAGCTCGTCGAGTGAACGCTGGCAGGCCTCGGCCTGCGCCTTGAAGGGTTCCGACCCGCGATATTGCTCCCGCGCGTCGGGCGGGATGGAGTCCAGCGCTTCCTGGTACGACATCACCAGGCCGTGCGGGGGAAAGGCGAGCTCAGGGTTTCGCTGATCGTTTCGCGCGTACGAAGGCCAGAGCTCTCCGGGCAGCGTCAACATGGGCGTATGCGAGGTGCCGATGCCGAGAACTATGTCCGCCATATCTTCTCCGGGTCCAGGCCCATCGCCCGCCGGAAGGCCACACGGATTTCTTCGGGCTGGCCGGTGAGGAACGGAAAGTCTTTACGCTGGGCGAGGCCGGGCGTCCGCTCGCGCTTCTCGCCTCCAGCGGCAGAGTACCCTTTGAGGAAGAAGTCACGACCGATGATCGGCAGGCGCACGCAGACGTTTTTCTCGGGATCGCGGATCACCGCCCTGGGCTCGCCGCCGCGGGACACGAGCTCGGCCTCATCCAGGATCGTCTTGCGCATCATGATGACGCCGCGGTCGCTCTGGCCCAGGTGCTCCTGAGTCCGGTCGGCGACCGTGCCCTGTCCGACCCACGCGACGAAGTCCTGATTCATGATGTGTGTCGTGATCCAGCGCCCCGTCCGTGGGTCCTTGATCGGGCTGTACCAGTACGGGATCCGGTCCTGCGTGAAGGGCTCGGTCTCGTTGGGTACCCGGTCGAAGAACCAGCCGACGCTCAGCATGTTCTGGTCGTCGATGGGCACGCGCCACTCGAAGTGACCGCCGGTGAAGAGACAGTTCGGCCAGAGACATGTGCGCCCGACCGTCCAGAGCTCGTCGCGCTCGGATTGGCCTTCGAGGATGCGCCGATAGGTAAAGCCGTACTCGAACTCGTCGAAGCCGATCTTCAAGTGCGTCGGCGGCTTGTCCCCGTCGAGGCGGTTCAGGGTGCGCGTCCAGTTCGAGTGCAGCCACTCGAAGTGCACGGGATCGATGGAGTTCTCCTGGCACTGGAACCAGTTGCACGGGACTTCCGAGAACACGATCTGGACGAAGCCGTTCCGCCAGGTGAACGGCTCCCAGGTGGGCACGAGCGGCGCGGGGGGCGGCCCGAGGTACGCCCACAGGAGTCCCGCCTTCGGCTCCACCGCGTAGGCCTTGAGACGCACGCGGTCCTTGAAGCGCGCCTCAGGATGCGAGACTTCCTCGAAGGGCTGGTCCAGGCACCTGCCGGTGTGGTCCCACCGCCAGCCGTGGTAGTGGCAGCGCAGGCCGCAATCCTCGACCCAGCCATACGACAGATCCGCCCGTCGATGCGCGCAATGTCGATCGACCAGGCCGTAGTTGCCCGTCCGGTCCTTGTACAGGACGAGATCCTCGCCCATGAGCCGGACCGGCTTGATCGGGTTGTCGTCCAGCTCGGCCACGGCGGCGATGGGCATCCAGTATCGGCGCAGCAGCTCGCCCATGGGCGTGCCCGCGCCGACCTCGGTCAGCCGCCTGTTCTGCTCCTCGCTCAGCACGGGCCCGATTTTACCTCCACTTTGGGTATAGTGGGCACCACCGTGGCGGCTGACGCCCTCGTGCTGAGCGAGATCGACGCCTTCTACGGCGACAGCCACGTGCTGCACGGTGTGTCGCTGCGCCTGGGCGAAGGCCGCCTGCTCGGCCTGCTCGGGCGCAACGGCGCGGGCAAGTCCACCTCGATGAACGTGACCGTCGGCTTGCTCCCGCCGCGGCACGGCGCGGTCACGGTCTACGGCCGCGCGGTTACCGGCCGGGCCCCTGAAGCCATCGCCGCCCTGGGGGTCGCGCTCGTGCCGCAAGGGCGCCGCGTCTTTCGCAGCCTCTCCGTGCGGGAGAACCTCGCGGTGGCCGGGCGCAAGCCGCGCGCCGGCGTCCCGATGCTGTGGACGCTCGACACCGTCGCCGCCCTGTTCCCGCGGCTCCGTGAGCGCGGCAAGCAGATCGCGGGCTCCCTGTCCGGCGGTGAGCAGCAGATGCTCGCGATCGGGCGGGCGTTGATGTCGAACCCGCGCGTGCTCTTGATGGACGAGCCCTCGGAGGGTCTGGCGCCCCAGATCGTCGTCGAGGTCATGGCGACCATCCGCCGGCTCAAGGCCGAGGGGCTCTCGATCGTGCTCGTCGAGCAGAACGCCAGGCTGGTATTCGACGTCGCCGACGACATCGTGGTACTCAACAGCGGTCGTGTCGTCGTCGACGGGTCGGCGGCCGAGCTCAAGCGGGGCGGTATCGACCTGCGCCAGCACCTGGGAATCTACTGACAGTGGCAGCACCCACGGAGGCCCCGATGGACTTCGGCGTCTTCACCATGTTCAGTACGCGCGAAGGCTCGACGCAGCAGCAGATCTTTCAGGAGTGGTTCAATCTGGCGCAGGTGGCCGAGGACGCAGGCCTCGATACCCTCTGGCTGGGCGAGTCGCATTTCAGGCCGCAGCGTGCCGTGCTCGCCTCTCCGCTCGTCGGCGCGAGCGCCGTCGCGGCCCGGACGAAGCGCATCCGGGTCGGCCTGGCCGTGCAGGTGTTGCCGCTGGCTAACCCGCTGCGCGTGGCGGAAGAGGCGGCGATCGTGGACCACATCAGCGAGGGCCGCTTGATCTTCGGCGTGGGACGGAGCTCGTTTCTGGAGTCCTATGAAGGCTATAACGTCGATTACGCCGAAAGTCGGGCGCTCTTTCTCGAGTCGCTCGAAATCATCAGGCGCGCGTGGACAGAAGAAACCTTCTCGCACACCGGCAAGTACTACCAGTTCCGCGACGTGCAGCTCGTCCCCAAGCCCTACCAGAAGCCCCATCCGCCGATCCGCGTTGCGGTGGAGAGCCGGGAGACGTTCGCTCTGGCTGGACGGCTCGGCTTCCCGATCTTCATTCGGTATCAGATGGACGTTCCCGAGCTGCAGGATTTGCTGGGGCAGTACCGGGATGCGCGCCTGACCGCGGGATTCACTGGTCCGAACGATGTGATCCTACAGATCGCCGCCTATGTCGCTGACACCGCCGACCGGGCGCACTCGGAGCCCGAGGCGAGCACGATGCGCCAGCGGCGTCTGGTGCAGGCGGCTCTGCATCGTGCCGCCGACCCCGAGGCGTTCGAACGGCTCAAGCGCCTCGCCGAGGTCAGCTACGACGAGGTGCTCCCGCGGGTCGCCTACGGAACACCGGAAGCCGTGGTGGAGCGCATCCAGGAATTCCGGCAGGCGCTGGGAATCACGGGCGTCTCGCTGGACGTGAATCCCGGCGGCCAGATTCCCTATGACCGCGTGGTGCGCTCGATCCGCCTGCTGACCGAGAAGGTCATCCCGAAATTCAAGTGACGAGCGTCCCGGTATACTAGCCGCTCGCCCAGGGAGAAGGAGGCAACGGATGAGCGCACAGGGCTTTCGTCTCTACGACCCCACCGCCGAGCCGTGCGTCGTCACGGGGCGCCTGGCGCCGCGGCTCGTGAGCCTCGCCGGAAAGTGCGCGGGTATTCTCGACAACGGCAAGCCCAACGCGGGCACGCTGAGGCTCGCGGTGACGAAGATTCTCGAGGAGCGCACCATCGCCCGCGACGGTTACACGAAGAAGCAGGTGAGGGAGTTTCTCTTCGAGCATGCGCGCTTTCCGCTGGCGCGCCTCGGCGCGGAGTATCGGCGCCAGCAGATCGAGCGTCACAACGTGGTGGATTCCCCCGCCACGATGGCGCGGCGATGAAGCTTACCGTCGAGTTCCCGAGCGTCTCGTACCGCGAAGGGGCGAAGGGTGTGGCCCGCCTTGCCCAGGCCATCGAGCAGATCGGGTACGACCATATTGATATGTTCGATCACGTGGTGATGGGCTATCCGATTGCCGGCCGCCCACCGGGTCCCTATCCGCCGCAGATGCCCATTCTCGAGGCGCTGATGGCGCTCGCGTACATGGCGGCGGTCACCTCGCGCGTGACCCTCGGCACGGAGGTGCTCGTGCTGCCGCAGAGGCACCCGACGCTCGTGGCCAAGCAGGTGAGCACGCTCGATACCCTCTCGGGCGGCCGGGTGCGCCTCGGCGTCGGCGTGGGCTGGCAGGAATCGGAGTACGAGGCGCTCGGCGAGGATTTTCATACGCGCGGCGCGCGGATGGACGAGGCGATCCGGCTGCTCCGCATGTACTGGAGCGACGCGCAGATCGACTTCGAAGGGCCGCACTACCGCGTCACGGCGATCGGCATGGAGCCGAAGCCCCCGCAGGGGCGCCATCTCCCGATCTGGGTCGGCGGCCGATCCGAGCGCGCCTTGCGCCGCGTGGGTGAGCTCGGCGACGGCTGGCTCGGCAACCAGATCGCCGACGCGGAGAGCGCCCGGCTCGCCATCGACTCGATCCATCGCTACGCGGCAGCGACCGGGCGCGATCCCGCCACCATTGGCCTGCAGGCGATGGTCGCGTCGCCGCCGCGGGACGCGGCCGGCAAGCGCTTCTACGCAGAGCACGACCGCATCGTGGCGCGCGCGGTCGATCTCAAGGCGATGGGATTCGAGTGGATCGCGCTCAACGCGACCGCGATCTTCCAGGCCGGCGCGCGGTCGGTCGACGCCATGATCGACGTGCTGGGAGCCCTACACACGAAGATTCGCGGCGAGGTCGGATAGCCAAGCTCACTGCTGAAGGCTCGAGCGCCATTCTCGTTCGAGCGCCCCAAAGGACTTTCCGTACACCGCGTCGTAGTTTTCGGTCTCGTACACGCTGCGAAAAAGCGTCACCTCATCGCGCTCGATAAGAATCCTACGAACGACCCGGCGAGAACATACGCGGTCCGTTCATCCATGATGCTGCTCAACGGTCGAGGGGTCCGCACACTGTTCAATGCGGTGAGAGACGCTACCCCCGACAGGCCCCGAACAGCCGAACGACGCAGGTCCTCTCCGAAGTTGGGGAAGGCACGATTACCCGCCAGTGTCGCATGCAGGTAGACGGCGA
>QHSV01000105.1 GCA_003221655.1 Candidatus Rokuibacteriota bacterium | reverse complement strand
CGTTCGCGTGCGGTTCCTGAGGGGCCCGGGCCGGCTCAGCGGCCGGGACCGCGTCACGATCGACCGGATCGTGTCGGAGCGCTTCGCTGCTGAGGCGCTCTACGCGCGGATCAGGCTCGAATTCGAGCGGAATCTGGACGCAGCGAAGCTGGCGAAGGTCCTTGAGTGGTTCGACTCGCCGCTCGGGAGACGGATCACCGGGCTGGAACTCGCGGCTCCGGTGTCCGATGGCGGGCTGGATGCGGTTGTCGGCCTCGGCCATGATCGCCTGGCACCTCGGCGCCTCGGACTCATCGAACGTCTCGATACCGGGGGCGGCGCGTCGGAAACGACCGTGGACGTCACGATGGCCATTCTGCGGAGCCTGACGCGGGCCTTCCAGCCCGCCGTGACCCGGCCCAGCAGCGGTCAGTTCGAGGAGGAGTTCGCGCAGGCCCGGAATCGAACTCTGGAACAGATCAAGCACGCGTGCCTCGTGGGCATGCTTTCCGCCTATCGCAGCCTCTCGGAACAGGAGCTGGAGCAGTACGCGCAGCTCGTGGAGTCCGAAGCGGGCCAGTGGTACATGAGCGTGATGAATAACACGCTCGTGACCGCGGTCGACGTGGCGGCGGAAGCGACCGCCGCCGAGCTCGTCACCGCGGTGCCTCAGCTCGTCGGCGACCTTCGCTAGCCAGGTTCGGTCCGGCCGAACGTCGCGACCGGACTAAAACACTTCATACTCTCTCCACCGGGTCCGCAAACGGCAGTCGTCACGGCTTTCGGAAGAGGATCGACCCGAAGATGGACTCTGCGAACGAGGTAGTGTCGTCCGAGTCGATGGCGATCGAGACGAACCCGGGACCGTCGGGCTGGCCGCCGTAAATCTTCTTGTAGTCCTCGACCACGTTGCGCCGCTCGGTGATCCACTTGCCGAGGTCAGCGGTGCCAGAGCGCATCACAACGTACGTGACAGTCGAGGTCTTCTCGCTCTTGACGATGCTGCCGGCCGGCGCCGTCGTGTCCCAGATGTAGCCGATTATCTGCGAGCGCACCGCCTCCGGGAAGCGCGGCCAGATCACATAGAGCTGGGCCGCCTGGTCGTCGGCACTCTTTTTGCGGCAGTCGCCGTTCTTGGGCAGCGCGATCGCCTTCCAGCGCCACTCGAGAATCGGCGTCTCCTTGAGATTGACCTTGCCTTTGATGTCCTTCCTGACGGCCGAGCTTTCGATCTTACTCCTGAGGTGAAGCACCCGGTGGCCCTCGTTCTCTTCGATGGTCATGTCGTGCTGGGGCAAGCCCCAGGTCTGGCCGCCCAGCCAGCCTTCGGGAACACCCTTGGTCCCGAGTTTCTGGCTCTTCCAGTCGTCGATGACAAAGTCGGCCCCCCAAGCGGCTACCGTGAATGAGAGGAAAAACGCGAGCACAACGATCCGTGTCATCGGCCGATACTCCTTTGAGGCTATGATACCGTCTCCGCGTGCGAGGCTCGCTCGATTCGATCCGTGTGGACAAGTGGCTCTGGGCTGCGCGAGTGTTCAAGACGCGAAACCTGGCCTCGACGGCGTGCGATGGCGGCAAGGTGGACCTCAACGACGAGGCGGCGAAACCGGCCAAGCGTGTCCGTGCCGGCGATTTCATCAAGGTGACGCTACCGCGAGGGCGCCGTCGCATCCTGAGGGTCGCCGCCGTCGGCGACCGACGTGGATCCGCCGAGGCCGCGCGCGTGCTCTACGAGGATTTGACGCCGCCCGAGTCCCCGCATGCGCGCCAGGCGCGGCCGCCCTCGCGCGAGCCCGGCGCAGGCCGCCCCACCAAGCGCGAGCGCCGCGACATCGAGCGCCTGCGGGGACGGTAGTGCGAGCCGAGAGGCGCCGCGCCACGAGGCGAGCGGTTCAGCGGATCGAGAGGCCGTGCGAGCCGAGAGGCGCCGCGCCACGAGACGATCACCACGCCGGTGGGCTATAGTTGGTCAACCTGAGCGGTGGAGCGTGTCATGGAACGCTACGACTGGAACGCGATCGTGGACGGTCTCAACCGATATCTGCGCCTGCGCTCGATCCCGATCGGTATGAAGCTCTTCGAGACAGTCGAGGCGATGGAGGCGATCCCGAAGATTCGCCGCCCGAAGGCCAAGCACACGACCGACCAGATCGTCGCCCAGGCGCGGCAGCTGGGATGGACCGTCGGCGTCACGATGGCCGACCTCATCGGCGCCCAGTGCGGCGCCGTCATCGGGCTTCATCCCCAAGATGCCGAGTGGCTTTCGGGCCGGCGCATGGCAGGCGTCTGGTTCAAGAGCGCGGAGGACGCCAGCTTGCACCAGCACGCAATGGACTGCGTGCCACACGGCCGCTACCGTGCCATGGCCGTCGCCCCGCTCACGTCGGGGCGGCTCGATCCGCCCGACATCTGCCTCATCTACGGCACGCCGGGGCAGATGATCTTCTTCATCAACGGGCTCCAGTGGACGGGCTACCGCAAGCTCAGCTTCACCTCCGTCGGCGAGTCGGCGTGCGCCGACTCGTGGGGAAAGGCCCTCAAGACCGGGGAGCCGGCCCTGACGATCCCGTGCTACGCGGAACGGCGCTACGGCGGCGTCGCAGACGACGAGCTTTTGATGGCGATACCGCCGCGCTTTCTGCCCAAGGTGATCGAGGGGCTGGCGGCGCTCGACAAGAACGGCTTGCGCTATCCGGTGCCGCCTTTCGGCATCCAGTCGGACGCCGGCGCGGGGCTGGCGGTCAGTTACGCGACGAAGGAGACGAGAGCTTAATGAGACTGATCGGCGACGTCTTCGAAGTGTTTCGGACCGCCCGTGAGGAGAAGATCAAGTATCTCGAGCGGGTCCCCCATTTCGAGGCGTGCAGCATGCGCCAGCTGCGCGCCGTCGCCGACATCGCGAAGGTCGTCGAGGTTCCGGAGCGGACCGTCCTCACCCGACAGGGCGAGCCGGGCGACGAGTTCTTCATCATCATCGACGGCACGGCACTGGTGACGCTCTCGATGCACAAGCGGCACCGGCTGCGGCCCGGCGAGTTCTTCGGCGAGATGAGCTTGCTCGACGGCGAGCCCCGCTCGGCCACGGTCAAGGCCGAGACCGACCTGCGTGTGCTCGTGATCAGTCGCGTCAATTTCTGGCAACTCCTGAGGGAAGTCCCAGAGCTGACGCAGAGGATGCTCGTAAACCTCTCTCGGCGCATCCGGGACCTCGAGAGTGCGCTGAACGCCTGACCGGATGCGGCGGCGCCGGTCAAAAGGTCAGCTTGTCGCCCATGAGCTTGACCAACCTGCGACCGCGTTCGTCCGGGGGCCCAGTTGCGATCCGGCGGTGATTTTGTTAGCGTTCACGGCGTTGTTCGCGCCCGGGATGCCCACGAGGGCCCAGGGAAGGCGGTAGAAGCCGCCGCGACCCCGTCACTGTGATCGGGGACGAAACCCGCGAGTGCCACTGGCCGACAACGGGTCGGGAAGGCGCGGGGAGTAGGACGATCCGAGAGCCAGGAGACCTGCCCGGGCGCGCATCCGAAACCGGTCTTCGCGGGAGGATCCGGGCCGTGGCCTCATCGCTCTTCATAGTCGGCGGCGCCCGCAGCGGGAAGAGCCGCTTCGCCGCCGAGCGGGTCCCCACTCGGGGGAGCATCGTCTTCGTCGCCACCGCCGAGGCGCGCGACGAGGACATGGCGAAGCGCATCGCGCGTCATCGTGCCGAGCGCCCCTCGCACTGGGCGACGGTCGAGGAGCCCCTCGATCTCGTTCCGCGCCTGGAGAAGCTCGAGGGGACCTGCGATGGCATCATCGTCGACTGTCTGACGCTCTGGGTTGCGAACCGACTGCTGCGCGGCGATCGCGACGACACGATCCTCGATGAGGCGGACGCGCTCGGGCGGCTGATTGTTCGCCGCCGGTCGAGCTTCACGGTGGTGTCGAACGAGGTCGGTGCGGGTGTGCACCCCGAAACCGCGACGGGTCTGCGCTTCCGAGACCTGCTGGGCAGCGTGAATCAGCGCGTCGCGGCGTCGTGCGATACCGTCGTGCTGATGGTCGCGGGCGTTCCGCTCACCGTCAAGGCACCGTCGGCGATTCCACCAGCCAAAGATGACACAACTGTCCAGGCTCCTTAGCGCCGTCGCGCCGCCGCCTCTTGACGGAGCCGAGGCGGCCCAGCGCCATCTCGACGGCCTGACGAAGCCGCCGGGGAGCCTGGGTCGGCTCGAGGAAATCGCGCTGCGGCTCGCTCTCCTGCGCGGGAGCGCGCCCGAGGTCGGGCACCCGGTAATCTTCACGTTCGCCGCCGATCACGGGGTCGTCGCCGAGGGCGTCAGCGCCTACCCCCAGCTCGTGACGGCGCAGATGGTCGAGAACTTCCTGCGTGGGGGCGCGGCGGTGAACGTTCTGGCGCGGCAGGCGGGCGCGCGCGTGGTGGTGGCCGATCTCGGCGTGGCCAGCCCGCTCCAGGGGTCGGCGAACCTTGTCGCGCGCCCGATCGGGCCCGGCACAGGCAACATCGCGGCCGGCCCGGCGATGACCCGCGAGCAAGCGATCCGGGCCATCGAAGCCGGCGCGACGCTCGCCGAGGAGGCTCTCGACGGGGGCGCCGACCTGCTGGCGACCGGTGAGATGGGGATCGGCAACACGACGGTGGCGAGCGCCATCGCGGCGGCCATCACGGGCGCCGCGGCGGAGCGCGTGACCGGGCGTGGCACCGGAGTGGACGACGCGACGCTGGCGCGCAAGGTGGCCGTCGTGCGCCGGGCACTCGAGATCAACCGGCCCGACGCTGGTGACGGGCTTGACGTCCTCGCGAAGGTCGGCGGCTTCGAGATCGGTGGCCTCGTTGGCGTGATCCTCGCGGGCGCTGCGCGGCGCGTCCCGGTGGTGCTCGACGGGTTCATCGCGGGGGCGGCGGCGCTGATCGCCGTCACGCTCGCGCCCGCGGCGCGACACGTGCTCTTCGCCTCGCATCGCTCCGCGGAGCCCGGCCACGCCCTCGTTCTCGGCCACCTCGGGCTCGAGCCGTACCTCGACCTCTCCCTGCGCCTCGGCGAGGGAACCGGCGCCGCGCTCTTCATCCATCTGGCGCGCGTCGCGGCGCTCGTGTGGAGCCAGATGGCGACCTTCAAGACCGCCGGCGTGAGCGAGTCTGAGGGGGCGGAAGCCTCCCCCGAGAACAAGGTTGCGCCGGGAAAGCCGGCGCCCGAACGGCGGCGATGACGAAGCACGTATTGGTCGTCGTGGCCGTCGCGACGGCCCTTGCGCTGTGGCTCCTCGCGGTCTCACTGCCCGTCGCGGCGTTCACGACGCGCGACATGCTCGGCCGGGACGTCACGCTCGCGGCGCCCCCCGCGCGCATCGTGTCGCTCGTCCCGAGCGTGACCGAGATCCTGTATGCGCTCCATGCCGAGGACGTGCTCGTCGGCGTCACCGACTTCTGCGATTTCCCTCCGGAGGCTCGGCGCAAGCCTCGCGTGGGGGGGATGGTCGCCCCGAGCCTCGAGGCCATCGTGGCGCTTCGGCCCGACCTCGTCATCGCTACGACGGAGGGGACGCCCGAACACGCGGTTACGCAGCTCACGCGGCTCAAGGTCCCTGTGGACCTCGTGGCGGCCCACCGTGTCGCCGACGTGACGGCACTGATCGTGAAGC
>QHSV01000104.1 GCA_003221655.1 Candidatus Rokuibacteriota bacterium | reverse complement strand
AACCAGAGCCGGGAGAAGATGGCGACGCTCGCCGTGACCCAGCGCCGGCACTCGCACATGAACCCCCACGCCTACTTCTACAAGGTGCCGCTCACGAGAGAGGACTACCTGAATTCCCGGATGGTCGCGTACCCGTTCTGTCTCTACGACTGCGATATCCCGGTGCAGGGCGCGGTCGCCATCGTCCTCACCATCGCCGACCGCGCGCGCGACCTGCGGCCGCGCCCCGCGTATATCGCCGGCTACGGTCAACGGCTGGCGTTCGAGGTCGCGGGACGCATCGGGAGCCTGAGCAGCTACATGGAGGGCGGCCGCAGCTCGTCGCGCCTCACCTGGGAGCGGTCAGGCTTCTCTCCGAAAAACGTCGACGTGGCGCAGATCTACGACGGCTTCTCCGCCTCGGTCATCTACGGCCTCGAGTCTTACGGGTTCTGCAAGGAGGGAGAAGCGCTGGATTTCATCCAGGACGGACGCATGGAGCTGGACGGCGAGCTCCCACTGAACACCTTCGGTGGAAGCCTGGGTACGGGACGCATCCATGGTCTCTGGCACATCATCGAGGGAGCGCTTCAAGCGTCGGGACGTGCCGGGGAACGCCAGGTCAAGGACGTCAATGTCTCCTTCGTCGGCGCGAGCGCGCCCATAGTCCAGGGCACCACCTTCATCTTCGTCAAGGAACCCTACTGACAGCGACATCGCCGCGGCGCAACTCGTAGAGCATGCGGCACCTCACGAGGGACGATTGGGCGGGCGCTAGGACACGCAATGCGTGATACGCTGTAGTGCATTGCACCCCCTGTCCGTGACGGCCAGCCCGCATCCGCACGAGGCCTCCGTCCAATACGCTGATGAAAGGCGAAAAGCCATGAGCAAGGAAGACGCAGTCGAGGTGGAGGGCACGGTGGTCGAGCCGCTGCCCAACGCGATGTTCCGGGTGGTGATGGACAACGGCCACAAGGTCCTGGCCCACGTGTCGGGCAAGATGCGGATGCACCGCATTCGGATCCTGCCGGGCGACAAGGTCACGATGGAGCTGTCGCCCTACGACCTGACCCGCGGTCGGATCACCTACAGATTCAAGTAGCGTCGCGTGGCGGCCGCCAGCCGCGCTCGGATGTGACCGGCATCTCGATGTGCTCGACACCCTAGCTCGGCCAGCGCGTCGTGGCGACGGTAGCGATCATGGTGCCGACCCCCCTCAGCGTCTTTCAGGACTCGGCGGCAATCCGATTCCGTACATCTACGTCATCATCGCGGCGAGTCACTGCGGTTTCATGCTGCCGTCGTCGGCCGGTAGTTCGGCCGTTGCGGACGTATGCGGCATCAACGTGCGCACGATGTGACGATCCTCGCTCATCTGGCGTACGGCGCCATCGTCGGTGTCTTCGTGGGCGCCTCTGCCCGTTGACCGCGCTGTTGGGCCGCCCTCCGGCGGGGCACGGCGCCGACTTGCAATTGGGGCGGTGTTCGAATAGGTTCACGGTGAACGCGCCCGGGATGCCCCACGAGGGCCAAGGGAAGGCTGTGCGAAGCCGCCGCGACCCCGTCACTGTAATCGGGGACGAAACCCGCACGTGTCACTGGCCGCGAGGCCGGGAAGACGCGGGGAGTAGGACGATCCGAGAGCCAGGAGACCTACCCGGACGCCACACACCTCAACCGGTCTTCGAGGGAGGAACCGGAGATGACTGACCGACAGATCGCGTGGTTCCGTCCATCACGCCGTTTGCGGCGTTCGCCGTGGTCGCCGCGACGACGCTGTCGCGTCGGGATGCTGTGATCCTGACGGTGGCTCTATGGCTCACCAATCAAGCCGTGGGGTTCGGCGTGCTGAATTATCCGTGGACAGCCCAGACCTTTGCCTGGGGGGTCGTGATCGGCGCCGCCGCCGTAATCGGGACGCTCGCCGCGCACTGGACGGTCCGGCGCCTCGGATCGTTCCGGGCACCCGCTCTGACGGCCGGGGCGTTCGTGGCGGCGTTCGCACTCTATCAACTGACGCTCTACGCGGCCGCGGTGTCGGTGCTCGGTGGTACGGAGGCGTTTTCGGCTCACATCATCGGCCAGGTGCTGCTCGTCAACGCCGTGACGCTCCTGGGACTCGTTGGGTTGTATCAGCTCGTCGCCGGGGCCAGGTTCCTGAGCCGTCGTCGTCGTGCTCACGCGTCGCCCGCGCGCCTGGCGTAGCGCGGTGAGAGCGCGGTCCGCATCACCCGGACGGATGGGTTACCGCGTCGCCTCGTTGCTCCCAGCCGCCACCGAGATTGTCTGCGCGGTGGGCGCCGAGGCCGATCTCGTCGGGATCTCGCACGAGTGCGACTTTCCCGAGACGGTGCGTCGCCTTCCGGCGCTGACACGCGCTCGGGTGCGACCCGCCGGTACCAGCCGTGACCTCGACCGAGAGGTCCGCCTGGTCCTCCAGGACGCTCTGGCCGTCTACGAGATCGAGCTCGCGCGACTGGAAGCAGCCCGCCCTGATGTGATCGTCACCCAGGATCTCTGCGACGTTTGCGCGGTCTCGTTCAGTGACGTTTGTGCCGCGACGGCGGCGCTCGTTCATCAGGCGATTCGTATCGTCAATCTGCACCCGACCCGATTCGACGATATCTGGGCCGATATCGCCCGGGTCGCCGACGCGCTCGGTCGAACGGCGGAGGGCGCCCAGGTCGTGAGCGACCTCCAGGCGCGGGTCGCGGCGATCACGACGCGCAGCTCGGCCCGCGGCGAGCGGCCTCGCGTCGCCGCGATCGAGTGGCTCGACCCCGTGATGCTCGGCGGTATGTGGATGCCCGAGCTGATCGAGCGGGGAGGCGGCATCCCGTTGGTGACCCGGCCAGGCGATCACGCGCCGACCTTGACGAGAGATGCGCTGCAGGAGCTCTCGCCGGATGTCGTGTTGATCAAGCCTTGCGGCTTTCCGCTCGGCCGAACCCTGGAAGAGCTGCCGCTACTGCGCGCCTCCCTGCCCTGGGAATCCTGGCGTGCCGTGCACGCCGGGCGTGTCTACGTCGCCGACGGCAACGCCTACTTCAATCGACCGGGACCACGGATCGTCGAGTCACTGGAGATCCTGGCGGCGTGTCTTCATCCCGAGGCCTTCCCCGACTTCCGCCGCAAACACCGGGACGCGGTGGTTCGATTGGATGCAGACTTGAAGCAATACCCGTTCTAGCGAGCGCCAGCTTCGGCCGTCTCGTCGGTCCGACCACGTTGGCCCGTCCGAGTCGATATCACGATGAGCGCGTAGGCGGCACAAAGGCCCTATTCGCGGCAGCTCTGGCGGCCTGGGTTCCCCGCCTTCAGGCGTCGCCACGCCGCCCCGGCGGCTTCGCCGCCAGCAGGCGCCGGTGGGCGCGTCCGCGCGCGTAGCCGCGGCGGAATGCCTCGTTGTCGTAGGAGTCCGGGTACCGAGCCTTCAGGTGCGCGATGGCATCACGGGTCGGGATGTCACGCGTGGCGAGGGACAGGGCAGCCTCGAAGCCCCGGCGGTAGAACGACTCGTCCCGCTGGAAATCGAGGCCCTCCGCGCGATACTCGAATGCCTCCGCGTCGCGCAGCCCGATCCACCACCGCTCCCGGGCCGCATCCACACTCTCAGCGCCCGCCGCTTCGAGAGCCGCGACTGCCTGGGCCGCCTCGCCCGCCTCGTGCGTCATGACGACCACGATCGAGGAGCCCCGGCGGAGCGCGTCCTCGTACACGAAGACCTCGTCTTTGGGGAGGCCGTTCGACAGCGCGTTCTCGAGCGCGCCACCCGCCGCGGCGCCTCCGAGGCTCAGCAGCACGGCGCCGACGAGACCGATCGCAATGGCCGGGCCGGCGGCTGGCAGCGCCGCAGCCGCGGCGGCTACGGCGCCCAGCTCGGCGCCGCCCGCCGCTCCGACGGCGCCGCCGATCACGCCGCCCATCGCCTTGCCGATGCCGGGCTGTTCCGCCTCGCTGGTTGGTACCTTCGAGACGACGGCGTCGGACGTGCCAGGAACGAGAACGCGAATGTTCTCCGGCGAAACGCCGACGGCGCGCAGATTGCCGACGGCGCGCTCGGCCGCGGTTCGCTCGACGAAAATGCCAACCGTTGGAGTCATCGTTCCATCTCCCCTCTCTCGAGCTGCCGCCGACGGCGGCGATGGATCCAGCGCTCTCGGGCCACCCAGGCCGTCACCACCAGTGCGCCGACGGCCATCGCAAGGACCAGCCACGCCATGTCGCTCATCGCCGACAGCTCCGCGTCAGGCCGACCGCCGCCCTCGGGGCGAGGGCCGGCGCCTGGCGGCTCGCGCCGCGCCCCGTCGCTCCACGCTCCGCTTGAGGAGCGCCATCAGGCCGATGACCTCGCCCGTTGACGAGTCCGAAGCTGACGTGGCCCTTCCAGATCATCGCGGACGCCCTCCCCTGATGACTGGTGGGCAAGAGATGTGCCACCCGGACGCCCGCGAGCTACCGCCCGTCGAGCGACGACAATTGCGCGCGATCGATGGCCGATCCGGCGTCGTCGGACGACTCGACGGCAGTGCGCGCGGATCCTCAATCTCTTGGCGCGCCGGTGAGGTAATTCTTATCGAGTAAAAATGCCCAGACAGGTGACTGAGGCATCGCTCCGACGCGGCACCCCCGCGGGCGTGGCGAGCCTCCCCCAAACGGGGCGCCCAAAGCCCTCGATCCGGGGTCGACGCGAGCTCTGTGGCTCGCGACGATGAGAGTGTGACGGGAGATCCGTCACGACTCGTTCAAACCCGACAACGAAATACCGAGGGAAGTGAACAGCGAACCGAGCACTCAGGGGAGGCAGCGATGGTGGCCGTAAGCGAGCGCGCAAAGAAGATCCTGCTGGAGCAGAAGCGGGCCGCGAACATCGACGACGCCGACGTCGGGCTGCGCGTGGCGGCCGCGCCGGCCGGGCAGTGGATGCTGATCGTCGACGAGCCTCGCGATGACGATCAGGTGGTCGAATATGACGGAGCGACCGTGCTCCTCGTCGATCCGGAGGCGCAGAGCGCCCTGGTCGGCACCGAGGTGGACTGCGTGGAGACGCCCGAGGGTGACGTCGAGTTGGTCCTGACCCGGGCCCACACGACGGACGAGGACGAAGACGAGAAACGACGACGAGCTCGGAGACGGAACGGGACGCGGGCCCAAGGAGGATTGACGTCATGACCAAGTATCGCGAGACGGTTCAAGACGTGATGACGACGGATCCCATTTCGCTGCCGGCCAGCGCGTCGATCCTCGCCGCCGCCCAGAAAATGCGGTCCGCGGCGATCGGAGACGTGGTCGTGCTCGACGACGACGGCAGCAAGGTGTACGGCATCGTGACCGATCGCGACATCGTCGTGCGCGGGATCGCCGAGGGGCTGGACCCGCGCACGAATACTCTGGACGACATCTGCAGCCGCATACTCACCACGGTGTCGCCGGACGACTCCATCGACACTGCGGTCAGCCTGATGCGGGAGAAGGCCATCCGTCGACTCCCGGTCGTGAAACGAGGGCGCCCAGTCGGCATAGTCTCGATCGGAGACCTGGCCATCGAGCGAGACAGCCACTCGGCGCTGGCCGACGTCAGCGCGGCGCCGCCCAACGCGTGAGCGCTATGAGCAGCCGGCCGCGGAGCGCTTGAATCGGGCTCCGCGGCTGGTTCTTCGTACTGCTGGGCGACGGAGAAGTACGGCAAATGAGTCGAGCCCGTCCGCTCGCCGGCGGGCGTCGCGTTGACATGCCTTCCGGGTGCTGCCTAGACTCGATTCAAGAAGCATCGTCTCGGCTCAGGCCGGTCATGAAGACCTCCGCACTCGTCCGCGACGAAGCCGAACAGCGGAGCGTGGTGGAAGAAGAGCTTGCCACGCTGAGCCGACTTGTCGCGCGCCCGCTCGACGACCGAGACGCGGACCAGTACCGGCAGGACGTCGCCCAGCGCATCGTGGACGGCGCGCGCCGAGTGCTCGGCGCCGTCAGCGGCCGGCTCTACGCCATCGGATCGATCGCGGGGCCCGAGCTCCGCGTGCTCGCGGCGAGCGTCGCGACCGCGGCGATTCCGGCGCCGGGCGGGGACCTCGTGGGGCGCGCGCTACGCGAACGACGGCTGCTCGACGGCGACGTCGACGATCACGCCATGCTCGCCGTCCCGATGCTCTACGGCGACCGCCCGATAGGAGCTCTCGAAGTGTGTCGAAGCCCTGGGAGCTGGACCCCCGAAGAGATGCGCCTGGCGCAGATCTTCACGGATCAGGCGACTGTCGCCATAGAGGCCTCTCACCTCGTGAGTGAGAATCGGCAGCGGCGGCGAACAGCCGAGGCCCTGGCCCTCATGGCCCAGGCGACGTCCCGGTCGCTCGACGTGTCCATCCTCGGCCGTGAGATCGTCGACACGCTCCTCGTGCTCCTCGGCTGTGCCCGCGCGGCGCTCTTCGAGCTGACGGAGAGCGGCTTTCGGCTCGTCGCCGTCGCGCGCGCCAACGGGTGCGAGGTCGCCGCCGACGTCGCCGGGCCGGAGCTCGGGCCGGTCGAGGCGCGGGCGATGCGGGACGGGCGGCTGGTCGTGACGGCGGACTTCCTCACCGATCCGGGAATGTCGTCGCCTGGATCCCAGACGCTCGGGACCGTCGAGGTGCCGATCCGGGCCATGCTCGCGGTGCCCCTCTTCCACGACGAGACTCCGATCGGCATCCTCTCGGTCGGCGACCGTGTGCGGCGGGTGTTCGCGCGCGAAGAGATCGAAGTCTTCCGAGCGGCGGCGGGCCACGCCGCCGTCGCGCTCAAGCACGCCCGCCTCCACGCCCAGGTGGCCGAGGCGGCCCGCGTCCACGAGCGGGTCCGCATCGCGAACGAGCTGCACGACACGCTCAGCCAGCTCGCCTTTTCGGTCGGTCTCAAGCTCGACTGGTGCCTTCACCGAATGACCGCGTCGGCGCCGCTGCGCCCGAAGCTCGAGGACATCCGCCGCGACACCGGCCTCATGATGGCCCAGATCCGTCAGCTCATCGGTCACCTCTCTCCGGAGGGGCTGGCAGAGACAACCTTCACCAAGCGGCTAGAGCGGCTCGTGAAGGACTTCCGCGAGCTCACCGGGATCGCGACCGAGCTGGACCTCCGCGGCGACCCGTCGGGTCTGTCGGCGGCCGCTTGTGACCTGCTCCAGAAGACGCTGCAGGAGGCGCTCGTCAACATCGCGAAACACGCGCGCGCTCGACGTGCGGCCGTCTGTATCGAGGTCGGTGGCGACCAGGCCTCGATCCGCGTCGCCGACGACGGTGTCGGCCTGCCCGCCGGCGTGGCGGAAGCGGCGCGAGCCCGGCACGGGCACCTCGGGCTCCGGCAGATGCGTGAACGCATCGAGGCGGCCGGCGGCCGGCTCGAGATCGTCGGGCGACCGGGGGCCGGGGTCTCCATCCGAGGAGAGTTCCCGCTGCCCCTCGACGGAAAGTGAGGTGGTCACGGTGTCGAAGATTCGGATCGTCGTGGTCGACGACCACGAGGTGGTACGCCATGGCCTGCGGCTGTCCCTCGAGCTCGAGCCCGACATGGCAGTTGTCGGCGAGGCGCGGACCGGCGAGGACGCAATCCGCATCGTCGGCGAGAGCCGGCCTGACGTGGTCTTGCTCGATGTGCGTCTGGAAGGCGCGGACGGGCCGGAAGTCTGCCAGCGGATCCTCGAGGCGGTGCCCCGCACGGCGGTGGTCATGCTCACCAACTACCTTCAGGACGGCTTCGTGCTCCGAAGCCTGATGGCCGGCGCAAAGGGCTACGTGATCAAGGACGTGCAGCTGTCCGAGCTGAAGAAGATGATCCGCTCGGTGCACCGCGGCGGCGCGGTCCTGGACCCGAAGGTGACGGGCCAGGTCATCTCGACCGCGACCCTCTCGGGGGAGGCTCCGGTCGGGCGATCGGGCAGTCCCCGGCACGTGACTGTGCTGTCTGATACGGACCTCGCGATCCTTCGCCATCTCTCGGAAGGATTGACCGACAAGCAGATCGCGGGCCGTGTGCACCTGAGTCCGCACACCGTGAAGGATCACCTCGAGAAGATCCGGGCGGTGCTGGACGTCGGCTCGCGCACAGAGATCGTCGCGACGGCGCTCCGGCGCGGTCTCGTCTGAGGCAGGCTCACGGGAGGCGGGAGGAGGGTGACGAATGCCGAACAGGCTCCGCTGACACCGTGGTAGGACGCCGTGGTAGAGTGAGACCCTCGCTCGAGGAGGGCATCATGAATCGACGCACGAGCCGGGGAATCCTGGCCATCGCGCTGAGCACGATTCTGACGCAGGGGGCACCAGCCCTCGGGCAGACGCCGACCACCACCGGTACCCAAAAACCCGCCGAAGCGACGGACACGATCAAGGGCTCCAGCGTCGAAAAGAAGAACGAAGCCGTCGCCTACGGCAAGAAGCTGGTGAGCGACCTCGACGTCAAGATCAAGGATCTGGAGACTCAGCTCTCGCGTGACGTGAGCGCGGCCGGATCGGATGCGAAGCGGCAGGTCAACGAGCTCAGGAAGCTGAAGGCCACACGCGCCGAGACGGCCACGAAACTCGACGAGATGGGCCGCGCATCCTCGGAATCCTGGAACAGCGCCAAACAGGCCTTTGCCGATTCGTACAAAGATCTGCAGAAGGCGTATGACGACGCGATCGCGAAGGTGCGCAAGTAGTCGCGTCGATGTAGAAGTTGCGCGGCGCCGGGCAACTTCTTCGCGGTCGACGCGTGCCCTGACCCCATCCGGGGCCAGTCGGCGTCCGCCGATCGCTCGATCTCTCTACTCGCGCGCGACGTTACGCCGTCCCGGCCGGCAGGGAAGGGAAAGTCATGCTTGAGCAGCGTACTGATCCAGTCAGGCCGGATGGCACTGAAGCATTGCCGGAATCTCCGGCGCCCAGAACCCTCTGCATCATCTCCGGCGATCCGCTTCGGTCCCGCACATTCATCGCGGCCCTTCATTCGGCAGTGAGCGCGAACGAAAAGCTCACGATTATCGTGGACAGGCGCCGAGACGGTTCCGAGACTGCAACGAGTCGGCCTCC
>QHSV01000103.1 GCA_003221655.1 Candidatus Rokuibacteriota bacterium | reverse complement strand
GCCAGCTGCCGTCGGTGACGATCTCGTTCAACCTCGCGCGCGGCGTCTCGCTCAGTCAGGCCGTCGAGCAGGTCAAGGGCGCCCAGCGCGAGCTCGGCCTCCCGGCCACGATCACCGGGAGCTTCCAGGGCACGGCGCAGGCCTTCGAGGCCTCGCTCAAGGGCCAGGGGGTGCTCCTCCTGGTGACGATCCTCGTGATCTACCTCGTGCTGGGCATTCTGTACGAGAGCTTCATCCACCCGCTGACGATCCTCTCCGGCCTGCCGTCGGCCGGCGTCGGCGCGCTCCTCACGCTCCTGCTGTTCGGGATGGAGCTCAACATCTACGGGTTCGTCGGCATCATCATGCTGGTCGGGATCGTCAAGAAGAACGCGATCATGATGATCGACTTCGCGCTCGAAGCCGAGCGCGCGGGCGCCACGCCGGCGGACGCCATCTACAAGGGGTGCCTGCTCCGGTTCCGGCCGATCATGATGACGACGATGGCCGCCCTCTTCGGCACGCTTCCGATCGCGCTCGGCATCGGGGCGGGCGCGGACGCGCGGCGCGCGCTCGGCCTGGCGGTCGTGGGCGGCCTCCTGGTGTCTCAGCTCCTGACGCTCTACATCACGCCCGTGCTCTACATCTACATGTCGGGGGCGCAGAGGGCGCTCAGCGGCCTCCGCGGTCGCTTCGCGCCCGGGCGCCTGCGCGCGGGGCGCGCGAGCGCCGGCTAGCGACGGGACCGACCTTACGCTGCTCAGGCTCGAACGCGGCGATTGCGAATTCGCCGAACGGCGTCGCCCGCCTCGCCGGGCTCCCGCGGCCGCGGATGCCGCCCGTCGCCGTGACTCCCCCTTGTCCTCTGTGTCGGCACGAGAACCTCCCCTCCGTGAAGTTCTGCTGGGAGTGCGGAGCCCGTCACGTGCGAAGCGCAGAAGCACGTAACCGTTCTCTTCGCCGACCTCAAGGGATCGATTAGCGGCACCTCCCACCTCAGCAAACCTCTTCGCCGACACGCTCGCTGATCCCGGTCCGTCGGCCTTCGTCGGCGGGCGGCCTTGACACGCCGGCCGACCCGGCGGTATGTCTTCGCCCGGGCGCAGCGTTGAGCGTGGCCTTCTTCCGCTGCTCGTGCCTCCGGGCCTCGGCGAGGTACTTCATCGTGCGCGAGTACACCCGGCTGCCGGAAGGCATGTTGCGCGTCCGCGCGCTTCTTAACCGCTAGAATGTCTAAGTTTTTGCTGGGGTTTCTGCAGGACCCTGCGGCCGCGCTCGAGGGCCCCCGACAGCACACGTGTAAGATCACCCTCGTGGAGATCGGGGCGCTGGTCCTCCTCAACCACGAGGCGCTAAGGACGTTCGCCGACGCGCTCGACCGGCGGCTGCAGAAGGTGGACTTCGGACCGCATCAAAGTGGACTTCGGGTCCCATCAAAACCGAAGGGGTGACAGGTATGGACAGCACGATCGGTGTTCTGGTGCGGTACGGCTACCTGGTCGTCTTCGGCTCCGTCCTGGCCGAGCAGATCGGCATACCGATCCCGGCCATACCGTTCCTGCTCGCCGCGGGCGGGCTGGCCGGCAGCGGTCGCCTGAGCCTGGCGCTCCTTCTGGTCCTATCCGGCGTTGCCTCCTTGATGGCCGACATGGTCTGGTACTGGATCGGCCGGCTCGGAGGTGCGCGCGTGCTCGGCTGGCTCTGCCGCATCTCGCTCGAGCCCGACTCGTGCGTCAAGCGGACCGCGAAGATCTTTTCCAAGCACGGGCCGCGCTCGCTGGTGGTCGCCAAGTTCATCCCCGGCTTCAGCACGATCGCCCCGCCGCTGGCGGGCATCGTCCGGATGCCGTTGCGTCAGTTCGTATTCTTCAGCGCGCTGGGCGGATTGGTGTGGTCGGGGGCGTTCATCGCGCTCGGCTGGGTCTTCAGCTATCAGCTCGAGCTGGTCGCCGCGTACGCCGTCCAGTTCGGGAGCTGGACCCTGGCGCTGCTGGCGGCCGCGATCGTCGGCTACATCGCCTGGAAGTTCATATCGCGCCAGCGTTTCCTGCGGAAGATCCGGATCGCGCGGATCACGCCCGAGCAGCTCAAGGCCATGCTCGACGGCGGCGAGAAGATGCTGATCGTCGACGTGCGCGACCGGATCGACTTCGAGGCGGAGCCGACGATCATCCCCGGCGCCCTCCACCTGACGATCGAGGAACTCGAGGAGCGCCATCAGGAGATCCCGCGCGAGCGCGAGATCGTCCTGTACTGCACCTGACCCAACGAAGCCTCGAGCGCCCGTGTGGCGCTGATCCTGAGAGGTCGCGGCATCGAACGGGTACGGCCTCTCGCCGGTGGCTTCCGCGCCTGGCGCGACCTCGGATACCCGATGACTGGACTGGCAGTTGTGACGAGCCCTGAGCCGGCGACCAACCTCACGCCGGCGACCGGTGGAGGGACGTATGCCTGACCCGATCCTGTTCGTGGTCGATCGCGATCCCGAGATCCTAAAATGTCTGGCCGCGGCTCTCGAGCGGCGATTCGGCGCCGACTACAGCGTGTTGACGGACGGTTCGCCGATCTCGGCCCTGCGCCGGCTCGAGCAAGCGTGCGAGCGCGGCGAAGACGTCGCGCTGGTCATCGCCGATCAGCGGACGCCCGAGATGACGGGGCTTGATTGGCTCGCGCGGACGCGCGCCCTTTACCCGAAAGCCTCGCGCTGCGTGCTGGTTGGGTATGGTGACGCGGTCAGTTTCGCCGAGGTACGCCGCGGGCTCGCGCTGGGCCAGGTCGATACGTTCCTCCTGAGGTCCTGCGACAACCCGGAGGAACGGCTCTATCCGGTCGTCAGCGAGATCCTCGGTCGGTGGTCCCGGGCCACCCGTCCGCGCGTGCCGATTCTCTTGATCGTCGACGAGCGCTGGTCGCAGCGGAGCTACGAGCTGCGGGATCTCCTCGAGCGCGCCTCCATAGCGTACGGGTTCTACGATCGTGATTCTGACGAAGGGCGGCGTCTGTTGCGGGAAGTCGGCCACGCCGGCCGCCTGCCGGCGGTGATCTTCGCAGGTCAGGTGCTGACCGATCCGACGGACAGCGATATCGCCCGGGTGCTCGGGGCACGGCTCGAGCCCGAGGCCGAGCTCTACGACCTGATCGTCATCGGCGCCGGTCCCGCGGGTCTGGCAACCGCCGTTCACGGCGCCTCGGATGGATTGCGAACCCTGGTCGTCGAGCGACAGACCGTCGGCGGCCAGGCTGGGACGAGCTCGATGATCCGCAACTATCTCGGGTTCCCGCGGGGCGTCGCGGGCGCCGAGCTCGCCTCGTACGCTCAGGAGCAGGCGGTCTCGCTCGGCGCCGAGTTCATCGTCACCCGCGGGGTCGCGGGTCTGGAGGACGAGGGCGCCGAAAAGGTGGTGACCCTCGCCGGCGACCGGCAGATCCGGGCGCGGGCCGTCGTCATCGCCTGCGGCGTGTCCTACAACCGCCTTGAGGTCGAGGGGGTCGGCGACTTCGTGGGAAAGGGCGTGTTTTACGGGGCGGCGACGGCGGAGGCGCCGGCGTTCGCGGGCCAGCCCGTGTTCGTCGTCGGCGCGGGCAACTCGGCTGGTCAGGCGGCCGTACACCTCGCGCGGTACGCGTCCGAGGTGACGATCGTGGTCCGCGGTGAGGCACTCACCATGTCGGACTATCTCGTCAGGCAGATCAAGCGATCGGACAACATCCGCATTCGCTTCAAGACCGAGGTGGCACGCGCCGAAGGGCGCGCGCGGCTCGAGACGCTCGACATCAAGGACACCGTCAGCGGTGGGACCGAGCGCGTGCCGGCGGCCGCAGCGGGCGACGTGCGTGCCCGTTCGCCCCGCGGCGTGACGGCAGCCGTCGCCGACGGCGCCATCGCGATCCGCTCGGTCCGCGAGTATCTCGGCGAGGAGTGACGAACGCTCGCGTGAGCGCCTGCGTCTCCCGAGAAAAAGTGGACGCTCGGGAGGACGAGAAGACTTCGCACCGGTAACTAGACGCCGGGACAGCGCGGATCTTACAAGGCTGTCGTCACGAGAGCCCAGCTCCTCCCAGCTGGCCGACGGCCGGCCGCTGGGCGTGTGATAGATTCGGCTCACTCACGACAGGGAGGTAGCGCATGCCGTCTAGACTGATCGTCCGCGCCGTGCTATCCGCGCTCGTGTCGACCGCGCTGGTCGCGGGGAGCGCGTCCGAGGCCGTCGCTCAGAAGAAGGGCGGAGTCCTCAAGGTCGGCAACCTGGGCGAGCCGCCCACGCTGGACGCGCACTGGACGACGGCCACCATCACCGAGGTGCTGGCCAACCACATCTACGAGGGCCTCTACTCGCTGGACGCCAAGTCGCAGCCGACTCCCATGCTCGCCGAGACCATGCCGGCGGTGTCGAAGGACGGGCTCACTTACACCTTCAAGCTGCGTCAGGGCATCAAGTTCCACAACGGTAAGGAGATGACCTCCGCCGACGTGGTGGCCTCGCTCAATCGCTGGGGCGCGCAGTCGACCTATGGCAAGACGCTCTACGCGCGGGTGGCCGCGGTGCGGGCCGTCGACAAGTACACGGTGGAGATGAAGGTCAAGGAGAAGACGGCCATCGTCGTCATCTCGCTCGCGATCCCCAACAACTCCGCGGCCATCTATCCCCAGGAGATCGCCGAGAAGTTCAAGCCGGCCGAGAAGGCAACCGAGTGGATCGGCACGGGCCCCTTCAAGCTCGTCGAGTGGAAGCCGGATCGCCACATCAAGATGGTGCGCTTCGACGACTACCAGCCGCGCAAAGAGGCGACGAGCGGCTACGGCGGGCGCAAGGTCGTCCACGTGAACGAGCTCCTGTGGATGCCCGTGCCGGACGCCGCCACCCGCGTGGCCCAGATCGAGACGGGCGAGCTCGACTTCGCCGACGACCTGGACCTGAACGCGTACGAGCGCCTCAAGAAGACCGCCGGCGTACAGGCGATCGTCGCCAAGCCGTACTACTGGCTCGTCGGCGTCTTCAACAAGAAGGAAGGGCTCATGACCAACCAGAAGCTCCGCCAGGCCTGGCAGGCGGCGCTGGACATCGAGCCCATCATGAAGAACGTCGCCGGCGGCCACGCGGACCTCTACCGCATGGACTCGAGCCTGGCCTTCGTCGAGAACGCCCCCTGGCACACGAAGCTCCAGGGGCTGCCGTGGAACGAGCGCAACAAGGAAAAGA
This sequence comes from Candidatus Rokuibacteriota bacterium, assembly GCA_003221655.1. GTDB lineage: Bacteria > Methylomirabilota > Methylomirabilia > Rokubacteriales > CSP1-6 > AR31. The sequence continues at coordinate 4,316 of QHSV01000103.1, read as the reverse complement.
CCAAGCGCCTGCTCCGCGAAGCCGGCTACAAGGGCGAGCCGATCCGCTTCATGACGACGCAGGAATACAAGTGGATGTACGACTTCGCCCTGCTGTCGAAGCAGCAGCTCGAGGACGCGGGGTTCACCATCGACCTTCAAGTCGTCGACTGGGCCACGCTGGTCAAGCGGCGCAACAACTCCAAGGAGTACGACGTCTTCACGACCGGCATGGGGAACTTCTACGACCCCACCCATCACATCTACCTCGGCCCGAACTGGCCCGGCTGGACCAACGACGAAGACCTCAACCGTCTGCTCAGCGAGCTGGCGGGGGAAACCGACTACAAGAAGCGCTTCGTGCTCTGGGAGCAGGTGACGCGCACCTTCTACGATCGGGTGCCCGTCGCCCGCTACGGCGATCTCTTCGGGCTGCGGGCCATGCGCAGCCACGTCAAGGGCTTCGACACGACGCTCATGCGGCCGCGCTTCCACAACGTCTGGCTGGAGAAGTAGCCGCACCCGGCGGGGATCGTCCGCGCGGACGACCCCGCACGACCGCCGTGGCCACCTACCTGCTCCGGCGCCTCCTGGCGCTCGTGCCCGTGATGCTGGTCGTCGTGACCATCGTCTTCTTCCTCATCCACCTGATCCCCGGCGACCCGGTGGCCGTCATCCTGGGGCCGGAGGCGAACGCGCAGCAGATCGAGGACGCGCGCCGTGAGCTCGGCCTCGACCGGCCGCTCCACGAGCAGCTCGTGCGCTTCTACACGCGCCTGCTGCGCGGTGACCTCGGGCGCTCGTACTTTCTCGACCGCCCGGTGACGCAAGCGCTGTGGGAGCGCACCGAGCCCACGCTGGTCCTGATGGCCGGCGGGCTGTTCGTGGCCGTGCTGATCGGCGTGCCCTCGGGGATCGTAGCGGGGGCGTACCAGGGATCGTGGTGGGACCGGGGGCTCATGACACTGGCCCTCCTCGGCGTGTGCGTCCCCGGCTTCTGGCTGAGTCTCAACTTCATCTATCTCTTCTCGGTGCGGCTCGGCTGGCTGCCGGTGGCCGGCTACGCGTCGGTCTTCCAGGACCCGGTCGCGGCGCTCCGGCACATGCTACTGCCGGCCGTTTCGCTCGGCTTCAACCAGTCCGCTCTCATCGCCCGAATCGCCAGGTCGTGCATGATCGAGGTCTTGCGCCAGGACTACATCCGCACCGCGCGCGCCAAGGGCCTCGCCGAGCGCAGCGTCATTTATCTGCACGCCTTCCGGAACGCCCTGGTGCCGGTCGTGACCGTGATCGGCATCACCATGGCGATCCTGATCGGCGGTGCCGTGGTCACCGAGATCGTGTTCAACATTCCCGGGTTAGGGCGGCTCATCATCTCGGCGATCCTCCGGCGGGACTATCCGGTCGTGCAGGGCGTCGTGCTGGTCACGGCGGCGGCGTACATGCTGATCAACCTGGTGGTGGACGTGGTGTACGCGTTCATCGATCCGCGCATCCGTTATGTGTGACGGCGTGCGCGGCGGCGGTGTTTGATGGCGGTGGCTGACCGTGCGGTGGTGCTGGCGGAGGCGCCGGCGGCGGCCGGCGAGCGCACGAAGTGGGCGCGCCGCCTGCTGCGCAACCGCAACGTCGTCATCGGCGGCAGCGTGTTCCTCCTGCTCGTCCTCGTCGCGCTCTTCGCCAACGCCCTCTCACCCTACAACCCAACGCGGCTCTACCCGGGCCAGCGCCTGAAGCCGCCCGGCCTGCAGAACCTCCTCGGCACGGACGAGTTCGGCCGCGACATCGCGAGCCTGGTGCTGCACGGGAGCCGCGTCTCGCTGCTGGTCGGCTGCGTGACGATGGTGCTGACCTCGCTCGGCGGTGTGGTGATCGGGCTGATCGCCGGCTACTACCGCCGTCTCGACATCGTGATCATGCGGGTCATGGATGGCTTGATGGCGTTCCCGGCCATTCTCCTGGCCATCGCGCTGATGGCCGCCCGCGGCCCGGGCGTGTGGAACGTGATCCTCTCGCTCTCGGTCGTGTACCTGCCGCGGACGGCCATGCTGATCCGCAGCACCGCCCTCAGCGTGCGCGAGCTGGACTACGTCCTGGCCGCCCAGGCTCTCGGCCGCAGCGGCTTCGGCATCGCCTTCCGTCACATCCTGCCGAACTGCATCGGCCCTCTCCTCGTCCAGGGCACGTTCATCTTCGCCTATGCCGTGCTCGCCGAAGCCATCCTGGGCTTCCTCGGCGTCGGCGTGCCGCCCTACGTGCCGTCCTGGGGGAACGTGATCGCCAGCGGCAAGAACGTCATCCGCGAGGCGTTCTGGGTGAGCCTCTTCCCCGGCCTCGCGCTGACGCTCTCGGGGCTGAGCCTGAACCTCCTGGGCGACGGTCTTCGTGACGTGCTGGACCCCCGGTTGCGCGTACAGTAGAAACAGAAGGAGACTGCATGGCACTCGAGCAGCAGCTGACCGAGACGCTGACGCAGGCGATGAAGGCGAAGGACACGCGGACCGCCGACGTGGTGCGCATGATCAAGTCGCGGCTCGGCGAACGGCGCACGGCGAAGGGCTTCTCGGGCACGGTGGACGACGCGCTCGTCCTCGATGTGATCGGCGCCTACCGCAAGCAGCTCCAGAAATCCCTGGTCGAGTTCGAGAAGGTCGGCGAACGTGGCGCCGCCCACGCCGCCCAGCTCCGCTTCGAGCTCGAGTTCTGCGATCGCTACCTGCCGAAGGGCATGGACGAGGGGGCCCTACGCGTCCTCGTCCGCGAGCGCCTCGATGCCCTCAAGATCTCCGACGCCAAGCAAGTGGGCCGGTTGATCGGCGACGTCATGAAAACCCACAAGGGCCAGGTCGACGCGGCCGAGGTCAAGCGCATCGCCGAGGACCTGCTGAAGAGTTAATGATAGATGCGTAAATAATGTCCTATCTTAGACGCGAAAAGGCAGCGCCGAGTGGCGGAAGAAGCTCCTCAGTAACTGCGGGTGTTGGCCCAGCCGCCGCCGCTCGCGGCTCACGTGACAGCGGATCTCCTCGACGGTGTCGGGAGCGAGATTCGCGAGACGGCCGTACTTGAGATAGCCCCAGAGCAGTTCCACGGGATTCAGCTCGGGCGCGTAGGGCGGAAACCAGACGAGGTGCCAGCGCGGATGGGTCGCCAGCCACGCCGTGACCAGGTGGTGCTTGTGGGAGCGGCCGCGATCCCAGACGAGGACGACGGGACCGCGCACGTGACGCGCGAGATGGCGGAGAAAGCGCAGCACCTGCGGGCCCCGGATGTTCACCCGCGGGTACAGCGCCAAGGCGAGGGTGAGCTGGCGACGCCGGGGCGATACGATTAGTGCGCCAATCCCGGAGACCTTTTCATGCGAGCGGGCGCGCACGAACAGCGTGGGCGTGACTCCGCACGGCGCCCACGTACGCCGGAGCACCGGCAGCATCAGGAACCCGGTCTCATCGAGGCAGATCAGGTGACCGCCGCGGCGCGTGAGTTTTTTTTACGCGGGGCCATTCCTGCTGGATCCACTCGCGCACGCGCCGATCATCGCGCTCTTTGGCGCGTGGCTGGGGACGCTGCGGACTGAACCCGCACGCGCGGAGCAACCGTCCGACATGATCCGGATGGTAGACGACCTTGAAGTGGTGGCGGATGAGGTCGACGATCCGCCGGCAGGTCCACAGGCTCGTGCGGTATCCGGCCGCTTCTGGGCCCGACACGACCAAGCGCGCCAACTGACGCTGCTGCGTTGTCGTCAGCTTCGGCGGTCGGCCCGGCGCCGGCCGCGCACGAAGGCCGGCGCGGCCCTGCCCCCGATGCGCCCGCTTCCACCGGCGGACGGAGCGCCGATCCACACCCAGGCGCTCGGCTACGACATGAACAGGCAGATCACGCTGAAGCAGTTCGATCGCGCGGACTCGTCGTCGCTCCAACTCCGCCGGGCTCCCTTGTGGGCGCATGCGCACCTCCCACAGGGGAGTATAGGACATTACTTATGCAGATGTCATTAAATCGGAAGGAGCGCGATATGGGTACCCCGGTTGTCTTGATCACTGGCGCGCTAACTGGAATCGGGCGTGCGGCGGCGCGGGCTTTCGCGCGGGAAGGTCACCACACCGTTGTTGCCGGTCGCCACGAGGAAGCCGGCCAGAAACTGGCGGACCCGCTCCATGAGCGGCTGCGCATCGTACAGGTTGGTCAGGACCACGGCATTGCGCAGGATGTCGCCCTGGAAGAAGCGTTCGTAGAGTTGCTGCCGACCGCCGAATGCGCTACAGGCTACATCCCACGCCAGATGGAATAGCTTCGCGCGCTCGCGGGCCGTCCGGGTATCCGTCTCCAAATAGC
>QHSV01000557.1 GCA_003221655.1 Candidatus Rokuibacteriota bacterium | reverse complement strand
GCCGGCTGCCGATCATGGCCCTGACCGCTTACGCGATGCGCGGGGATCGCGAGCGATGCCTCGCGGCCGGGATGGACGATTACCTGACCAAGCCGATCAAGCCCGAGGATCTGTCCGCCGCGCTGGACCGGCTCTTCGGCGATAGCCGCGCCGCCACGATCCCGGTCGAAGCAGCCCGGAGCGTGCCGGCTCCGGAGGCGGGATTCGATCTCACGGCCGCCCTCAACTACGTCGGGGGAGACCGCGAGCTGCTGGACGAGTTGCTGGGCATATTCGCCGAGGACGCGCCGGTCCGGATGGAAGCGATTCGGCGCGCCATCGCCGGCGGTGACACGCCCGAGTTGATGCGGGAGGCCCACACGCTGAAGGGCTCGCTGAAGGTGATCGGAGCCACGACGGCAGCGGGGCTGGCCGAAGGCCTGGAAGCGCTGGGGCGGGCAGGGGCCACGAACGGCGCCGACAAGCTCGGAGCGGCGCTCGATCGCGAAATGGATCGGCTCCTGCAGTCCTTGATGGCGTCGAAGCGAGGGTGAGGCCGCTACGACAATAAGACCAGCAGATCGCGCGGGCCCACGGCCTCGCCCGGGGTGACGTAGACCTCGGCGATCATGGCATCGCGCTCGGCAATGACGTGCGTCTCCATCTTCATCGCCTCGATCGCCAGGAGCGTATCGCCCCTGGCGACGAGCTGCCCGGGTCGCACGGCCACCGCGACGACGGTGCCGGCCAGGCCGGCGCTGACATGGGTGGGATTGCCGTCCTGGGCTTGCGCGCGTGTCGATTGCGCGCTCGCCGCCGCGGTGGCAAGCCGGATCAGCTGCAGCTGGCCGTCCAGCGCGAAGAAGAGCGTCACGAAGCCGTCCCGATCGGCGGCCGTTCGGGCCTGCAGACCGATCACGTGCCGCTTGCCGGGCGCGACTTCGATCTCGATTTCCTCTCCTTCCTGGAGCCCGTACAGGAACGCCGCGGTCGGTAGCACCGAGACGTCTCCGAAGTGGCCCCGACACTGATTTCGGGAAGGCGAGATCGTGGCTCGGATCGAGCACGTCGTCGCGGCTCAGTCCGTTCGCGACCATGCAGAGCGCCATGTCGGCGACCGCCGTCGACGTCGGGGTGATCTTCACGAGGTCGCCGAACAGCAAGTTGACCTCCGCGTACCGCTGGCAGATCTCGTCCCAGCGGTGCTCGAGCCCCATGCCCCGCACCTGCGCGCGGAGGTTCGTGTACTGCGGTCCGGGCATTTCGTGACGGTAGACGTCAGCCGTCCCGGAGCGCATGTCGGTCTCGAACGGCGCGTAGTCGCGGCGCACGACTTCCCAGTAGCGCGACAGCGCCTGCAAGACCTCGGGGTCGAGACCGGGATCGAGCGATGTCCCCGCCAGCGCCGATGCCATGGCGCTGAGATTCGGTTGCGACGTCAGCCCGCTCATGGCATCGAGGGCGCCGTAGACCGCATCGGCGCCCGCGTCGATGGCCGCCAGCACGCTGGCGGCGGCGATGCCGCTGGTGTCGTGGGTGTCGAAATGGATAGGGAGTCCCACCTCGCCTCGCAGCGCCTCCACCAGCGCGCGCGCCGCACGCGGCCGGCACACGCCCGCCATGTCCTTGATGCCGAGGATCTGCGCTCCGGCCTTCTCGAGCTGCCGGGCGAGATCGACGTAGTAGCGCAGGTTCCATTTCGGGCGCGCCGCGTCGAACAGGTCTCCCGTGTAGCACATCGCCGCCTCACACAACGCCCCGGACCCGCGCACGGCGTCGATGGCGACGCGCATGTTATCGACCCCGTTCAAGGAGTCGAAAACGCGGAACAGATCGATGCCCTCACGCGCGGCCTGCGCGATGAAGTGCTGCACCACGTTGTCGGGATAACTCGTGTAGCCGACCGCGTTCGACGCGCGCACCATCATCTGCAAGAGCAGATTGGGTACGGCCGCGCGCAGGCGCGCCAGCCGCTCCCAGGGGTCCTCACGCAGA
>QHSV01000102.1 GCA_003221655.1 Candidatus Rokuibacteriota bacterium | reverse complement strand
GCACCGGCCGGTCGTGCGTCACGCAGGAGACGCCGCGGTGCCGGGGGACGTCGAGCATGACCGCGCGGGTCATGATGCCCTCGGCCCAGTGCTCGACAGACCCGAACCGCGCGCCCTCGAACGTGATCTCTTTCTTCGGGTCGCGCCCGTTCCACATCGACTCCTCGTCCCAGGTGTGGCACAGCGCGTCGATGTGGGTGGAGGCGATGCCGTGGTAGTAGATGCCGTAGTAGTCGGCGGAGAAGCCGCCCTTGCCGCGCGCGTGGGTCCTCATGAAGTGGTGAGCCGGCAGCGGGTTGTTCGGACCCGGCTCCTTCGGGAACGGCCGGCTGAGCGACACGCTGCGCCCGCTGCGGACGAGCCGCGCCGCCGTGGCGCGCTTGGCCGGCGTGATGAGGTTCAGGGCGCCGACCTGGTCGTCCTTGCCCCAGCGGCCCCAGTTGCGGCGCTGCCGGATCCAACCGAGCACTTCCTGCTCCGTGGGTAGCGGGTGTTCGGGCATCGTGGCCTCCCGGGGTGAATGTCGCCTGACGACGCGTTATGGTATCAGGCGTGACCGGGGAGCCAGCGGCGACGTTTTTCGCGCTCACCCCCGACCGCGTCCTCGACGCGGTCGAGGTCGGAGGTCTGCGCTGTACCGGCCGCTGCCTGCCACTGCGCGCCTTCGAGAACCGGGTCTACGAGGTGGAGCTGGAGGACGAGCGGCGGCTGGTCGTCAAGTTCTATCGTCCTGGCCGCTGGTCGCGCGAGACGATCCTCGACGAGCACGCGTTCCTGGCCGATCTGACGGCCGCCGAGGTTCCGGCGGTCGCGCCGATCGACCTCGGCATCGGCGGGACGCTGAGCGAGATCGAGGGCATCTACTACGCCGCGTTCCCACGGGTGCGCGGGCGCTCGCTGGACGAGCTCGACGCAGAGAACCGCCGCCGGATCGGCCGGACCATCGGCCGCATGCATGCGGTCGGCGCCTCGCGCGAGGCTCCGCACCGGCCGCGGCTCGACGTGGAGCGCTACATCTCCGAACCCCTCGAGATCCTGATGGCGAGTGGCTTCATCCCCGCGGGGCTGGCGCCCCGCTACCGCGACGTTGCGGTCCGCATCGCCGACGCTGCTGCCAAGGCGCTCCTCACCGCGCGCGTCCAGCGAATCCACGGCGACCTGCACTGGGGCAACATTCTCTGGACGCCCGACCCGCTCCTCGTCGACTTCGACGACTGCCTGGTCGGTCCGCCCGTGCAGGACCTCTGGCTCCTGGCGCGGGGCAACTCCGATGAGGCGCGCAAGCTGCGCGAGGATCTCCTGGAGGGCTACGAGCTCTTCCGCGAGTTCGACCGCTCGACGCTCGCGCTCTGCGAGCCCCTGCGCGCCATGCGCATCATCTACATGTCGGGCTGGATCGCGCGCCGGTGGACCGATCCGTCGTTTCCCCCCGCCTTCCCGATGTTCCGCAACCACAACTACTGGAATCAGGAGTACGAGGAGCTCGTGCAGATCGCGGAGTCGCTCGGCTAGAGCGAGCTGAGCACCGCGCGCGCGAGACGCGGCAGGTCGGGATCGCGCGCGCCCATGATGAGGACGGTGTCGCCGGGCCGCGCCTCGCTGACGACCCACTGGCGCGCGGCCTCGTGGTCGCGCGCATAGCCGCACTTGAGAGCCTCCGGGAGGTCGTTCGCCAGCACGCGGCTCGAGATGTCCTTCGCGACGGTCCCGCCGGCGTAAAAGATCTCGGCGTAGCAGAAGCGATCTTGAGGACGCAGGAGCGTCGGGATGAGCGCCCGGAGCTCGTGGCGCAGGAAGCGCGCCGGGCCGAAGCCGTGGGGCTGGAAGACGGCGACGACGCGCGCCGCGCCCGCCTGCGCCGTGGTGATGGCCGCGCGGAGCTTCTCGCTGTTGTGCGCGTAGTCGTCCACGACCAGGATGTCTCGCGCCGCCGTACCGACCACCTCGAAACGGCGCGCGACGCCGGGGAAGCGCGCGAGCAGGGTCACCGCGGTGTTGGCGTCGACCCCGAGCTCGAGCGCGACCAGCGCGGCGGCGGTGGCGTTCAGAAGGTTGTGGAGTCCAGGCTGCGGAATGTCCAGCGTCAGGTCGCGGCCCTCGTGCCGCAGCACACCCCGGGCTCGCCTCGGCCCCACGCTCGTGACCCGAAGCCGCGCGTCGGCGTCGGGTGACACTCCATAGGCTGCCGCCTTGAATCGGCGCCCGAGCCCTGTCGCCTCCGGACAGTCCGCGCCGACGAGAAGTCGGCCGCAGTTTCTGGCGAACGCCGTGAACTGCGGGCGAAGCGCGCCCACCTCGTCGTGGTCGCGGGTGACGTTGTGGATGAGGCCGATCGCCGGATGGTAGCCGACAAGCGTGCCGTCGGACTCGCACGCCTCGGCGACCGCGGGGCCTTCAGCCCGGCCCGCCACGAAGCAGCCGCCCGCGCCCTCGCCCGCGAAATCGGCGCCGCCCAGCACGGTGGCCTGGACGCCTCCCTCACGCAGGAGCCATCCGATCATGCCGACGATGGTGCTCTTGCCGCTCGTGCCCGCGATGGCGACACCCGGCGAAGCGGTGTTGACCACCTCGGCGAGCAGCTGCGGCCGAGGAAGACAATCGATGACGAGCGCGCGCGCCGCGCGCAGCTCGGGCGTGTCGACCTCGACGGCCGCCGAGTAGACGAAGCGATCGATCGCGGCCGTGACGGCCGCCCCGTCTTGCGGGGCCAGCTCGATGCCCAGACGGCGGAGCGACGCCGCGATCTCCTGCTTCTTGCCCAGGTCGAACGCGCGGTCGGAACCCTGAACCGCATGACCGCGCGCCCGCATCAGGCACGCGAGCGGGCCCATGCCGGCGCCCGCGATGCCGGAGAAGTGATACCGCAGAGTTGTCACAGGCTGACCTGCTTCCGCGGCTCCAGGTGCATCGTCGTCTCCATGTCCCGCGACTCCGTCACCTCCTTGAGACTCCGGAACGGTAGGTTGAAGACAGATCGCGACGCGGTCAGGATCATGGCGAAATTCAACGCCGCTCCCAGCAGATGGACCACCGGCAGCGCCAGGAGCTCGAGCAGCTCATCGCTCTTGATGTGGAGCCAGTCGAGGTCGCGCCGGAAGTCATCCATCGCCGCGCGCCAGAACGGCTCGGACCGCATCGCCGCGGACCCCGGCGCGTCGGCCTGCGTGAGCGGCTGCCGCGCGATGAGAGCCAGCAGCGGGGGCGTTCCGTACTGACCGAAGAGGAACCACGTGAGGCCACGGACGCCGAACCAGCCGACCGCGGCCGTCGCCAGCATGGCGGCGTTGTCCCGGGCGATCCAGGGCATCGTCACCTCGACCACGCCACGGTACAGGAACAGCACCTCGAAAAACATCGCGAACAGCTCGATGCCGATGATCTGGGCGAGGAACTTGCTGTCCCGCTTGCGGACGGCGTCGACCAGTGCCTGGACGCACGCGAAGCTCGCCATGATCAACGTGAGCACAAAGAGATAAAGGACCGGGATCGTGAACCGAGAGTCGTCCGTCCCGGAGAGATCGGCTACCAGCATCGCGACCCGCGGCGCGAGCGTGTACGTAAACACCGCGGCCTCGAGCCCGCACCAGAAGAGCAGCATCACGAACGCGAGCCACGGCACGCCCGGCTGGAGGTAGCCGCGCATCAGCATGCTCGACATGGCGAACGGCGTCCCCACGATGTCGCGGATGAACCCGGTGACGAGCCGGACGGCCAGCCGTGAGATGCCGAGGGCCCAGCCCAGCACCACGCCGACGACACGGACCATGCCCACCCAGTACAGCCATACCGCCAGCGCGGCGTCCCACCACGCGAGGAGGATCAGCGAGACGAAGCGCGTGCGCCCCGAGCGGAAGGGCAGCGTGTAGACGGAGAGCCCGGTGCACCAGACTGCGACGACGCCCAGGAACACGGGGAACAGCAGGAACACGTACTTCAGGGCGGCCATCCAGCCGGGCTGCGAATCGAGGAAGAAGCTCATCAGAGTCTGCTGCAGCACGGGAACCCAGGCAATCGGGGCTGCGACCAGCTCGGCTGGGCCGCGCCACGCCTCCGGAAGTTTGGCAATAATCCGATCAATCATCTGACCCTCCTTCATACGCTGCGCTCATGAGAACGCTTCCCTAATTTCTTCCGCCCGAGGTTTGCCTCGGGCGGCGATGCGATCTGATCAGCGGCGCCGGGCGTCTATGGGCCCTGGCTGTTGGCGCGAGAGGACCGAATAGCCTCCCGCGCGCCCTCGGAAGGATCGACCGGCGCGGCGACGGCGCTGCGCTCTACCTTCGCTGGCACCTGGCGCTCGAGCGCCTGGCGCTCGGCCCAGGCCGAACGGGGCGAGCTCGGGCTCGGAGTCGGGCTCGGAGTCAGACTCGAGCTCGAACTCGGACTCGCCACGGCCCATGTGAACCCCGGATCGATCCGGCTCGTGGTAGCCACGGGAACGACATGGGGACTCACGCTGCTCACTCGCGGCACGAGGTCCGCGCGGCCGATACGTCGCAGAATGCGGCTGACGTAGCGGCGGGTCTCGCGGTAAGGCGGGACACCCCCGTAGACCATGACCGCCTGCTCACCGGCGTTGTAGGCGGCGAGCACGAGAGGCAGGTTGCCGTGATACCGATCCATCAGTCCTCGCAGATGGCGAACGCCGCCCTCGATGTTCTCGTATGGGTCGAAGGTATCCGACACCTGGAGACTCGAGGCCGTTCCCGGCATGAGCTGCATCAGGCCGCGGGCGCCGCGCCGCGAAACCGCCCGCGGATTGAACTCGGACTCGGCCTCGACGATCGCGGCCACCAGGATCGGCGGAATGTCGTAGCGGACGGCGACCTCTCTGATGTGCGCCTCGATCTCGACGATCTCGGGGACCTCGACGCCCGAGTCGGAAGCTTCGATCGCCTCGCGAGCCATCTTCATGATCTCGGAGTCCGGCTGTGGCCGCGACCCGAAGTAGGCGTACGCGGGGACGATCGTGAGCAACAAGACTCCGAGCCCCAGCGCGTGGCGCGCGAGCGGCGAGAGCGGGTCTCGCTCGAGGCGTCGGATCGTCGCTTTCGCTTCGTCCAAGAATTTCCCTCCGGGTTTCGTGCCTGGCAAACAGCATTCTGGATGGGTTTATATCCGTAGCAACCCCTCTAGAACGCAACCCAGATGCCAGACGTCAAAAATGACAAAACGCATGGTTTTCTGAATGTTAGAAGTCATCCATGCGCCTGAAGCAGTGACGGCCCCCGTCAGTGGTCCGACACGGACGTGTCATCCAGTCCCGAGCACTTCCGGCAGCCTGCACGCGGCTCAGACGCGGTCGCGGACCGAGCCCGGAACCGGCGCGCGGCTTCGCTCGGCGCCGCCCCAGCTTCTAAGCCCGAGATTTGCGCATTCGATGAAGCAATCGAGGGCCGTCGTCAGCTCC
>QHSV01000101.1 GCA_003221655.1 Candidatus Rokuibacteriota bacterium | reverse complement strand
GGTCGATCGACAACGCGCCGGAAGAGCGGGAGCGGGGGATCACGATCGCGGTGGCGCACGTGGAGTACGAGACGGCGCAGCGGCACTACGCGCACATCGACTGTCCGGGGCACGCGGACTATATCAAGAACATGATCACGGGGGCGGCGCAGATGGATGGCGCGATTTTGGTAGTGGCGGCGAACGATGGGCCGATGCCGCAGACGCGCGAGCACGTGTTGCTGGCGCGGCAGGTGAACGTGCCGTTTCTGGTGGTGTTCATGAACAAGGTGGACATGGTGGACGACCCGGAGATTTTGGATTTGGTGGAGTTGGAGGTGCGGGAGTTGTTGAAGAAGTACCAGTTTCCGGGGGACGAGGTGCCGGTGATCCGGGGGTCGGCGCTGCAGGCGAACGAGAAGCCGGAGGACCCCAAGGCGAACGAAGCGATCTGGAAGCTGATGGCGGCGGTGGACAGTTATATTCCGACGCCGCCGCGGCCGGTGGACAAGCCGTACCTGATGCCGATTGAGGACATTTTTTCGATCACGGGGCGGGGGACGGTGGTGACGGGGCGGGTGGAGCGGGGGATCGTGAAGGTGGGCGAGGAAGTGGAGATCGTGGGGATTCACGACACGCGCAAGACGGTGGTGACGGGGGTGGAGATGTTCCGCAAGCTGCTCGACGAGGGGCAGGCGGGGGACAATATTGGGGCGCTGCTGCGGGGGGTGGACAAAGAGGAAGTGGAGCGGGGGCAGGTGCTGGCGAAGCCGGGGTCGATCAAGCCGCACCGGAAGTTCAAGGCCGAGGTGTACGTGCTGACGAAGGAAGAGGGGGGGCGGCACACGCCGTACTTCAACGGGTACCGGCCGCAGTTTTACTTTCGGACGACGGACGTGACGGGGGTCTGCACGTTGCCCAGCGGGGTGGAGATGGTGATGCCGGGGGACAACGTGACGATGGCGATCGAGCTGATCGTGCCGATTGCGATGGAGAAGGAGCTGCGGTTTGCGATACGGGAGGGGGGCCGGACGGTGGGGGCGGGCGTCGTCACGGAGATCGTGGAGTAGGCGATGCGCGACATCATCTCGCTCGCGTGCTCCGCGTGTCAGCGGCGGAACTACTCGACGACGAAGAATCGGCGGACGCACCCCGACCGCCTCGAGCTCAAGAAATACTGCCGGTGGTGCCGCAAGCACACGGCGCACAGAGAGACGAAGTAGCTGTCCAGGGGTGTAGCTCTAACGGCTAGAGCACCGGACTCCAAATCCGGGGGATGGGGGTTCGAATCCCTCCACCCCTGCCACTGTTCGGCGGGTTAGGGACGCGATGGAGTTTCTGAGGCGCACACAGGAGTTCATTCGGGAGGTCGTGGCGGAGTTCCGCAAGGTGACGTGGCCCAGCCGCCAGGAGCTGATCAACTCCACGGTCGTGGTGATCACAGTGACCGTCGTGGTGGCGCTGTTCCTCGGGGGCGTAGACATCGTGCTGGCACGGATCGTCGAAAGGATTTTGCGATGAGCGGGGACGCGACGGCGGCAACCACGAACAAGCAGTGGTTCGTCGTCCACACCTATTCGGGGTTCGAGAATAAGGTCAAGGAGGCGATCGAGTCGCGGGCCAAGATCTTCGGGATGGGGGAGAAGATCACGCGTGTCCTGGTACCGACCGAAAAGGTCGTCGAGGTGCGCAACAAGCAGAAGCGCGAGACCGAGCAGAAGTTCTTCCCCGGGTACGTGCTGGTCGAGATGGAGCTGACGGACGACACGTGGCACCTGGTGCGCTCGACGCCGAAGGTCACCGGGTTCGTCGGGTCGGGCTCGAAGCCCGTCGCGCTGCCGCACGACCAGGTCGACGACATTCTCCGACAGATGGAGGCGGGTGCCGAGAAGCCCAAGCCCAAGTCCGTCTTCCAGCGGGGCGACAAGGTGCGCGTCATCGACGGACCGTTCGTCAACTTCCAGGGTGTGGTCGATGATATGAACCCCGAGCGCGGGCGGATGAAGGTGGTGGTGCCGGTTTTCGGGCGTCCCACGTCCGTCGAGCTCGAGTATTACCAGGTGGAGCGGATCTGATGCGCGTTCCCCACGATGGGGCTGCTCGATGAAGAAGATCCAGGCGGTCGTGAAGCTGCAGATCCCGGCCGGCAAGGCGAATCCGTCACCGCCGGTCGGCCCGGCACTCGGCCAGCATGGCGTGAACATCATGGAATTCTGCAAGGGGTTCAACGCCCAGACGGGCTCACAGGACGGGCTGATTCTGCCGGTCGTGGTGACGATCTTCGCCGACCGTTCGTTCACGTTCATCGTGAAAACCCCGCCGGCGGCCGTGCTTCTCAAGCGCGCGGCGGGGATCGCGAAAGCGTCAGCGGTGCCTCACAAGGACAAGATCGGGAAAGTCACGCGGCAACAGGTGCGGGACATCGCCCAGACCAAGCTGGTGGACCTCAACACCGACTCAATCGACGCCGCGATGCGGATCATCGAGGGCACGGCGCGCAGCATGGGCATCGATGTGGTTTAGCGAGCCGCAGGCCGTCGCGGTATGAAGGGGCCGGGCGAGCGAAGGTAGGAGAGGAACATGGCGACGATTGTGCGCAAAGGGATGGGCAAACGCTACGACGCGGCGGCGGCGAAGATCGCCCCGGAAAAGCACTATTCATTCGAGGAGGCGGTCGAGCTCGTGAAGAGCATGCCAGCGACGAAGTTCGATCAGTCCGTTGACCTCTCGTTCCGCCTGGGCGTCGATCCCAAGCACGCGGATCAGATGGTCCGCGGCGCGGTGGTGCTGCCGCACGGCATCGGCAAGACCGTGCGCGTCGCCGTCTTCGCTAAGGGCGAGAAGGAGCGCGAGGCGCGCGAGGCCGGGGCGGACGTGATCGGAGCCGAGGACCTCGTCGAGCGGGTGCAGGGAGGCTGGATGGAGTTCGACACGGCGATCGCGACCCCAGATCTCATGGGCCAGGTCGGCCGGCTCGGCAAGGTGCTGGGCCCGCGCGGTCTCATGCCGAATCCGAAGCTCGGTACCGTGACGTTCGACGTCAACCGAGCCGTCCGGGAGGCGAAGGCCGGCAAGGTCGAGTTCCGCGTCGACAAGGCCGGCAACGTGCACACGCCCATCGGTAAGCACTCGTTCGGTGTCGAGCAGCTCGCGGCCAACGGCATGGCGCTGATCGAGGCGATCGTTCGCGCGAAGCCGGCGGCGGCGAAGGGCACGTATCTGCGATCGCTGACCGTCTCGACGACGATGGGACCTGGCGTTCCGGTCGACGCGCAGGCCGTGGCCAATCTGTTCAAGAAGGCCGTCTAGGACAGGGAGCGTCGGGTGCCAACGCAAGAGAAGGTCACGGCGGTCGAGGATCTGAAATCGCGGCTGGATGGCGTGAAGACCGTGGTGCTCACGGAGTACCGCGGCCTCACCGTGCGGCAGCTCAGCGATCTCCGAAAGCAGCTCCGGGCGGTGTCGGCCCAGTACAAGGTCGTGAAGAACCGGCTCGCGCGACTCGCGATCGCGTCGTCCCGGCTCGAAGGGCTCGGCACGCACCTGAAGGGACCGACGGGCGTCATCTTCTCGAAGGAGGATCCGGTCGCCGTCGCCAAGGCGTTGCACACGTTCGCCCGGACCCACCAGGCGCTTGCGATCAAGGCCGGGTACGTCGAAGGACAGATGCTGCCCCCGACCGAGCTCAAGGCCCTCGCCGACTTGCCGTCGCGGGAGGCGCTCCGGGCCTATCTGGTCGGCACGATCCAGGGGGTGCTGGCCCGGCTGGTCGGCCTGCTGACGGCACCGCAGCGCGACCTCGTCTACATCCTGCAGCAGCGCGGCATATCGAGCGACGGGGATGCTCAAGACGCGAATACGGCTCAAGGCGCCAATGCATAGGGACGGAACTCTAGCGCGGCACAAAGGAGAGTTCGATGGCAACGGTTGAGCAGCTCGCGGAACAACTTGGCAAGCTGTCGCTGCTGGAAGCGGCCCAGCTGTCGAAGATTCTGCAGGAACAATGGGGTGTATCCGCCGCCGCGCCGATGGCGGTCGCGGCGGTCCCGGGCGCCGCCGGCGGAGCGGCCGCGGGGGCCGGCGCAGTCGAGGAGAAGACCGAGTTCGACGTCATCCTCGGCGCCGCGGGCGAAAAGAAGATCCAGGTCATCAAGGTTGTCCGCGAGCTGACCGGGCTCGGCCTCAAGGAGGCCAAGGATCTGGTGGACGGCGCGCCGAAGCCGGTGAAGGAGAGGGTCACGAAGGCTGAAGCGGAGGATGTCAAGAAGAAGCTCGAGGAGCAGGGCGCGACGGTTTCGGTGAAGTAGGCGCGCCCAGGCAAGCTCGGCAACTCAGCGACTCCGTCAAGCCGGGGCCGGAGCGTCGGCCCCAGGAGAGGGTATGGCAGGAACGATTCAGTGTGGACATCGCGGCCGCAAGGATTTCGGCAAGATCCCGTCGATCGTCGAGATCCCGAACCTGATCGAGGTGCAGAAGCGGTCCTACGAGGGCTTTCTGCAAAAGGACGTCTCGGCCGAGCGTCGAGAGGAGTTCGGCCTGCAGGCGGTCTTCAAGTCGGTGTTCCCGATCGCCGATTACAACGACAACGCGCTCCTGGAGTTCGATTCGTACCACTTCGGTGAGCCGAAGTACACGGTCGAGGAGTGCCACGACCGCGGGATGACGTTCGCGATCCCGTTGAAGGTCACGCTGCGGCTCGTCATCTTCGATCACGACAAGGAAGCCAAGACCCGGA
The DNA here is from genome assembly GCA_003221655.1 of Candidatus Rokuibacteriota bacterium. GTDB lineage: Bacteria > Methylomirabilota > Methylomirabilia > Rokubacteriales > CSP1-6 > AR31. Next base: position 919 of record QHSV01000101.1, on the reverse strand, counting down.
CGATTCGCGAGCAGCGCGGCCAGGAGGTCTATCTGGGCGAGCTGCCCCTCATGACCGACAAGGGGACGTTCATCATCAACGGGACCGAACGCGTGGTCGTCAGCCAGCTCCAACGGTCCGCCGGCGTGTTCTTCGACGACGACAAGGGCAAGACGCTGGCCTCCGGGAAGCCGCTCTTCTCGGCGCGCGTCATTCCCTACCGCGGGTCATGGGTCGAGTTCGACTTCGACGCGAACGACATCCTGCACGTCCGCGTCGACCGCCGCCGTAAGATGCTGGCGACGGCGTTCCTGAGGGCGTTCTGGTTCCTAGAGAAGAGCGTCATTCTCTCCGACGAGGAGGTCCTGGCGCAGTTCTACGAGGCGGAGGAAGTGCTGTCGTTCGAGGACGGCAACGCCTGGGTGACGCTCCACGCCGAGGCGCACGTCGGCGCCCGCGTGGCCGATGACGTCAAGGCGCCGCGCCATCGCGAGCCGCTGGTGACGGCCGGGAAGACGCTGAACGCCAAGCTCATCGAGAAGCTGCGCGAAGCCAACGTCGAGAGGATTCCCGTCCGCGCCGAGGCGCTCGTCGGGCGCCGGACCGCATCCCGTATCGTCGACACCGAGAGCGGCGAGGTGCTGGTGCAGACCAACGCCGAGATCACGTCGACGGTGCTGTCGCAGGTGATGAGCCGGCGCGTGGCGCCCTTCAAGCTGCTCGTGCTGAGCCCCGGCAAGATCGACCAGTCGATCTACGAGACCCTGGCGCGGGACCACTTCAAGAATCCCGACGAGGCGCTCGTGGAGATCTATCGACGCCTCCGTCCCGGCGATCCGCCGACCGTGGAGTCGGCGCGCGCCCTGTTCCGCGGCATGTTCATGGATCCGCGACGCTACGATCTGGCCCGCGTGGGCCGCTTCATGATCAACGAGAAGCT
>QHSV01000100.1 GCA_003221655.1 Candidatus Rokuibacteriota bacterium | reverse complement strand
TGGCATACGCGCCCAGGCAGGCGATGACCATGGACAGCACCGTGGAGCCCACGGCGACCACCACGCTGTTGCGCAGATAGAGCAGATAGGGGGTCTCGCGAAACACGGTGGCGTAGTTGGCGAGTGTGGGCCGCTGGGGAATCAGGGTCGCCTCATACCCGTAAATTTCCTTGTCGTGCTTGAGGGACGTGGCGATCATCCAGTAGAAGGGTATCGCCGTCCACAGGAGCATCAGCACCAACACGCCATTCCCCAGGCCCTGCAGCGCGCGACGCTGGGTGGTCATCCGCAGTGCCATGGCCTACTCCCCCTTCTCGCGCAGCATGCGACGCGTCAAGAACACGATGAAGACGACCAGAATGGGGAAGAAGACCAGTGACACGGCTGCCCCCATCCCCAAGCGCTGGGCGCCGCCCAGCGCCAGGTGATAGGCCAGTACTGAGAAGATCATGGTGCGATCGGAGGGCCCCCCGTTCGTCAGGATCAAGACGAATTGGATGGCCGCCGAGGTCAAGATGGCGGACAGCATCACCGCCGTGACGAAAATCGGATGCAGACGGGGCAGCGTGATGTTGGTGAATTGCTGAAGCACAGACGCCCCGTCAATCTCCGCCGCTTCATAGAGCTCCTTGGGAATGGCCTGCAGGCCGGCAAGAAAGCTCATCGTAAAAAACGGCGTGCCCTGCCAGATCACCACCACGATTACCGAGAACATGGCGAGGTGTGGGTTGGAGAGCCAGGAGATGCTCTCTTCGATCAGGTTGAGACGCACCAGGATATTGTTGATGAGCCCGCTGGCATCGTCGAAGATCCAGCGCCAATTGAGAGCCGACATCACCGTCGGAATGGCCCAGGGAATGAGCAAGAAGGAACGAAACAGGTTGTTGCAGAAGCGCTCTTGATTCAGCACCAGCGCCATACTGAGGCCAAGGAGGAATTTGATCCCCACGCCGACCGCGGTATAGACCGCGGTGTTGACGACCGTTCTCAAGAATTGCTCGCTACTGAACAGCTCCCGGTAATTGTCCAGCCCGATGAAGCGTCCCGGGGCGCCGGCGGTTTTCGCCTGGAAGGTCATCACGATGGCGCTGGCAAAGGGGTACGCTACCAGGCCCACGATGACGAGCAGCGCCGGGAAGAGAAACAGATAGCCCAGGGTCCGGTCGTGCAGCAGAAAGCGCTGGACCTTGTCGCCCCGCCAGCCCAATCCTCGCCGAGACGATGGGAGAGGAAGACTTACAGTCGTCGACGTGGCCATAGCCCATATCCTCCATCAAGGGTCAACCCGCCCCGGCTTGCGCGCCACAATCGCGCCCCCGGCGGCCGAAGTCAAGTGCCTCACGGGCCGCGGCGGGTTCGCGCTCGCATCCTCAGCGAATCGCGGGCGCGGGCTTCAGTTTGGCGGTTGGGTCTTCGTCTCGCTCGAAGCCCGGGTAAACCGCCTTGATGAAGGCATTCCGGAGGAGGCCTCGCACCACCTGCCAGGTGCGGATCTGCGGCTGATCCACCCGGCCCGAGACATCCATCACGGTCGCGATCTCGCGCCGCGGGCGGTTCTTCAGAACCTTTGCCGAGACGTCCACCAGGCCTTCGTAGAGCTTCTCTCGGAAGCTAGCCGGGGCCTCTCGGGACGTTTCGAGACCCCGCACCACTGGCTTGATGTAGCCGTCGATCGTGCCATCTCTGACGCGCAGGTCGGCGTACATCGAGAACGCTCCGGCGGCCACGTCGAATTTGCCGTACGCCCGCGCCACGTCGCTCAGGCTTGCCATCGCGGTGTCTTCCACCTGGACCGTGAGATCCATGTCCCCGCTTTCGGTCTTGGGACGGAACTGGGCCCACACCTGCGTATCTCCAGTCCCCATGAGCTTGCCTTTGAGTTGCACGGTTGCGTCGCCCTGGATGCGTTGATTGCTGAGGTTCTCCGCCGAGAGCTCCGCGTTGGTCAGGACCATTCGATACGAAGGGTTTGCGGCGCGATTCACGAGTCCGACGTTGGAGCGGACGATGTTCAGCTGATCGATCTTGAGCTGGACGCCCGGATCGTTCGAGACGCTCTGCGCCGCCTTGGCGGTGGATTGGGCCCTTTCGCTCTCGACGCCGGCCGTCTGCGGCGTGTGGACGTAATCGACGGCGAGCCCTTCGACGAGGACGCGTTCCAGGACCGCCATCTTGAACTTGGGCGCGTACTCGGTGCTCCCGGCGGCCGTCAGCGTCCCGTTGCGGACCGATAGATTGGCTCGGTCGGCGAGTGGCTTGAAGTAGTCCAGCTCGATCCGGTCGAGCTGGAAGCGCGCGAGCAAGCCCGGGTGCGGCTCGGCAAGGAAGTCGGCCTGTCCACGCAGCCAGAGCCGCCCGGAGTCGAACACCACACTCTCCACGTGGACGTCGGACGGGTAGACGCGATCCTTCGAGCGGATATTTCGGATGTTCTCCGCGGTGACGTTGAGCCGGCTCAGGTGCAGGGGCTTGAATGGCCCCCGGTCGACATACGCGACGTCGCCGTCGACGATCCGCAGCCTGTTGATCTCGAGATCGAGGGCAACGGCCTCGAGCGCCTGCTGCCATCCGCGGTCCTTCAGGGCGACCTCGTTCGTCGCTTCCGTCTGGACCTGCGTGAGATCGACGTGGATCTTCGGACGTTCGAACAGGATGTCGGCCACGACGCGGCCGTGGCGGAGTGCGCGCCAGTCCAGGGTCGTCTGGAGCCGGTCGATCGAGGCCACCGGAGGATTGGGGTTGGCGTCCTGAGAAATGATCGAGTTTCTCAGTTCGAACGAGCCGAGGAACGGGTGGATCTCGAGCGTCCCGATCCGGGCGGTATAGCCGGTCAGCCGGTGGTTGACCTCGCGCTCGACGTAGCGGCGGAGCGCCTCGCCCGTCAGGAACGCGAAGGCATAGGCCAGGAGGATCGCGACAATCGCGACGCCGAGCACCCAGCGCCAAACCCTGGACGTGGGTCGAAGCCAATGGAACGCTCGCTTACGCATGTCGTCACCATTATTGGAGGCGACGAGTTGGGCGCTCCAGCCCGCCGCTCCGGACTCCCCCGGCACGAAACAGCCGTTGGTGGACGTCGAGCCGCGCCGTGGTCTCCGCGTCGAGGTTACCCGTCACCGATAGCTTCTCGGCGCTCTGATACTTCGCGAGGGCAGCGCGCGTCTGCGGACCGACGGCGCCGTCGATCGGACCGGGGGAATATCCGAGGTCGCGGAGCGCTCGCTGGGCCTCCCGAACGAATTGCGGCTGCCGAGCCGGCGGGCGCGTTTCGGGCGCACCTGAAGCGATCGACGATTCCGGTCCGATCGGAGGGCCGAGCGTGCCTGCAGTCAGCACCACGAGTATCGTGAGGCCCCAAACCAGTTCCCGCTTCATGACCTCGCCGGGCACGACGACCGCCTTCATGGGGTCACCTCCGATGTCTCCCAGGTAGTGCGAAGTCCATGCCAGCCCCCGCTTTCGCCCCATCGCAGAAAATACGGGGCCGGCACCGCAAAGCGCGACGGGAATGCCGTAACTTCTACACGCACCAACCGCAAGTTCTCCACGCAGGCGGGCAAACGACCGGCGATCGAGCCATCATGATCGGGAGGCGTCGAAAAATTTTCTTCCCGCTTTGTAATGGTTACACGCCTGATGATCAGGCAATTCGCGACGAAGCTAAGCGAGACGGCGGCGGCGACGAAGACGAGTAGAGCGCGGGGGCAGGCGCGGTTACTCGATCACGCCGAGCCGCCCATTGTGGCTTCCCATATACCAGAGGCGGCCGTCCGCGGCGACGATCATCTTGCGAATGCCGACGCTTTTGGAAGGCAACACGAACACGCGGAGCTGCTCGGTCTTCGGGTCCAGACGCACGACTGTATCGGTCTTGATCTCGTTGACCCACACCGCACCCGCCGAGTCCACGGTGACGGCGTACGGGCCGCCGTCCTTCCCGGCCGGAAGCGCGTACTCCTTGACGACCTTCCGGGCAACGGGATCGACGCGCACGAGTTTGCCGTTACCGTATTGCGTCACCCAGAGTGAGCCATCCTGGGCGGCCGCCATGCGTCGTGGGTGCGAGCCGCGCTCCAGGGGGAGCTCGGTGATCGTCCCAGTCCTCGGATCCAGTCGCCCGAGCTTGTCGCCGCTGAGCTGGCAGAACCAGACGTTCCCGCCCTTGTCGAGGGCGATGCCGTATGGATTACCCGCCGCCTTGTACTCTGCGATGGTGCCCGTCCGCGTGTCGAGGCGGCCAATGCGGTGACCGCTCTGGACGGTGAACCAGATCACCCCCTGCTCGTCGATGACCAGCGTGTGAGGGTCACCGCCCGAAGGCGCCCTGTGCTCGGTCACCTTGCCCGTCGCCGGATCGAGGTGGCCGATGGTGCCGTTGCCGTTTCCCGTGTACCAAACCTGGCCGTCGCGGTCGACCAGCAACCCGTGCGGCCGGGCGCCGGCCGGCAGATCCCACTCCTTGAAGGTCTGGGCTCGGGGATCGAAGCGCGCGATCTTGTTGCCGAACATCACGGCGATGTAGATCGCTCCGTCGGGGCCGGGTGCGGGATCGCGGGCGAACTGAGGCGTGGGCACCGGCCATTCGGAGATCTTCCCGGCCGGGTCGGTCCGGGCCCCCGGCGCCACGCCGTAGTTCGAGCCGCCCGCGTGGGCGAGCAGAGGAAGAGCAATCACGATCGTCGCGGCGACCTTTCGAGTCGGCGCTCTCATGCCCGTGAGGATATCATCCCGGGTGTGGAGCCGATGATGAAGGGGCTGCTCGGTCTCGCCGCCATCCTGGCCCTGTCGGGCTGCAGCGCGGCGGCAATGGTCCAGGTGACGCCGCTCCGAGATCAGAGCGCGTCGCAGATCGAAGCCGACCGTGCGCGATGCAACGAGTGGGCGAAGGGGACGGCGGTCGTCACTGCTGGCTATGCCGCATGCATGATCTCAGCGGGATACGAGGCGCCGCCCGGGGTCCGCTCCACGTCGCAGAGCGTACGGCTGGCCCGCACGCCGACCGCGAATGATCCCGTAGGCATACTGATCGACGTTCTCGAATGCGACCGCGAGGCACAGCGGGAAGCCGAGAGCGGGCTTGGGACGGTGGGGAAGGCGATTCGAGACTTCGTCGGTTGGTCCGCGAACGCCGATAAACGCCGGCAGGTTTTTGTCGACTGTCTCACGCCTCGTGGCTACACCATCGGGAAGAGTTGAGATCCTTTATCCTTCGCGACCTCGAGAGAGGCGGACGGGAGATCGGCCATGACCAAACCGCGGATCCGGCACATCGCGCTGAACGTTCAGAACCGCGATGAGCTCGCCGACTACTACAAGAAGATCTTCGGTCTCGAAGAAAAACACCGCGGGCCCAACGGCACCGTCTATCTGTCCGACGGCTTCGTGGGCATCGCCCTGATCCACAATCCCAACCAGCCCTGGGGGCGGCGTCATCGCGCATGTAACTCTTACCGCGCTGTGGTGTAACGCTTACTAGGTTCCTGTCCCCGCGGCGGCAACCTGGGCCCGTCCGTCGCCGGAAGTGCCCGACGCCATTAGAAAATCACGATTGCTGGCATCCCCCTTGCTGCTCCTGGGAACTACGGGCGCTGTTCGGAGCCTGACACCACAAAAGTGAAGTGGAGGAAGAGAGGAAGAGGAAAACAGGGGTGGCGAACTCCAGGGGCTCGACCGCGCCGACGAGGCCGCGGGCACGCACGGCCAGCAGGGTCGTGACAAAGCGCGGACCAGGCAGAGCCGGTAGCGCCTGACTCAGCCACACCTCGGTCCGGGAGCAACTGCAGAGCTTCCCGGCTCCACCCCCGGCGGGTCCGCGTCTGCCTCCTGGCCGCAGCGGGCAGAAGGGCGCCGGAGAGAGGAAATTGGAGGTGCGCCCATGAAGAAAACCATACTTGTGCTAGTAGCTGCACTGTTTCTCAGCGGCTGTGTCGTCTACGCGGAGCCGCCCGTCACCAGGCTCTACGTTCCGGGGCCGCCCCCGGTGTACGTCGCTCCGCCGCCGGTGGTCGTGAGCCCCTATCCGTATTGGGGATGGCGCCACCCTCACCGCTGGCAGAACTGATCGCCACATCACCGGGGCGGCTCCTCGTCCGACTCGCCGATCGTTCTACTCACTCTGTGCGCCATTCGACGGCGCCGAACCGAGTGTGGCCCAGGAAGTTGTAGGCGAGGCTGACGGTTTGCACCTGCTGGTGTCGGTCGCGCTGGCCGGGAACGCCCGCGTCGCGCGTCGAGACGAGGTACTGGATCCCGATGGCGTGGGGGCCAAAGACGCGTACCGTGAATCCCACGATCCAGCGGTTGATGATCTCCGCTCCAAAACCGGAGGCGCCTCCGGAGCCCGTCCCGGCGACGTAGTACAGGCGCCCAGTCCCATCGAGCATGGCCCGGTCGCCGAAGATCAAGCGCAGCCCGAGGATCACCTGCGGAGCGACCCCGTAGTGGTAGTCACGTTCTTCCTTGTCCGCGACGGTGCCGGCCGCACCGAAGCCCACGCCGCCGAGGGCCGTGCCTTGCAGGGCCACAGCGGGAGATAGCCACCACTGGCCGATGGTGCCGAGCGAGAGGGCGGTGGTCGAGACGCGAAAGATCTGCGGCGACAGGTAGTCAAAGATCCCGAAGAGGCCCGCCACTCCGCGATAGTTGTCGCCTACCTCGTATTTCGCTCCGGCGAGCAGGCCGCGAATCGAGACGTTCTCGATCGCGTTGGACACCGTGCTCGCGTTGGGCACCGCGGTGAACTCGAAGTGGAAGTAGTCGAACGGGCGCGAGTATCGATAGCCGGGCTTCCCGGGAAGTCCGTAGGTCATCGCGTAGTCGGCGAACCCCTCCTGCTCCTTGAGCGCCTCGCCCACGAACGACCCGCCGATGCCGCTCGCGATGTGATCGTTGAGGGAGGGCGGCGTGGTCTCCCCGAACGTCTCCCAGAGGTAGCTCCCGGCGAGACTGTACGCCAGCGACTGCCAGTAGTTGAGGCCGGCCGAGCGCGCGAGTCCGTAGTAGATGCTTCCCTGGTAAGGATGTCCGATCTGGTTGACGCTGAACGGGTCCTTGTCGATCACCGTCGGGCCCGTCAGGTTCTTCCGGATCGAGTGCCCATCGGTGTTGTAGTCGTTGGAATCGGTGAGGAACCGGTTGAACAGGTGGAGCCCGAGGATGAAGGCCGGAACCTCGAGAGCAGGGATGAAGTAGCTCTTGCCTTCGCCCGTCTCCCAGGACAGCACCGGGGAGGCGGCCGGCTCCTCCGCGAATCCCGCGCGCGGCGTCGCGAGGGCGAGAGCGATGGCGCCGGTGAGGAGAACCTTCCGAAACCCGCCGGCACGCGACGGCAGCGTTGGCGGCAATCTAGCCTACCTGGTGATCGTCCACACGTTCAACGAGGCGCTCACGGCCGGACGAGGGTAGCATGGATGTACCCGGCTCGACCCCGCATCGTTCCCCTGCCTCTACAATCCTCATGATCTCCCTCCCGACTCTCAGCGGACGAGCGATCTGAGGGCGACGAACCACGCGACGAACCTGGTCCGAGGCGTGACCGTGAGCTAGAATGCCGACTCGAGCGGAGGAGAGCCATGACTGAACCGTGGAATGCGGATCCGTCGACCCTCGCACCGGAGGCGGCGCCGGTGCTGACCCAGACCGAGATCGACCAGCGCGTGCTCGATCTCTACGACGAGTACTGCCACGGGCGCATCGACCGGCGCGAGTTCCTGCAGCGGGCCGGCGCGCTGACGATCGGCGGCGCGTCGGCGCTGGCCATGGCGCAGGCCCTGTTGCCCCGCTACGCGCTGGCCCAGACGATCTCCTTCACCGACCAGCGGATCAAGGCCCGGTACGTGACCTACCCGTCGCCTGGCGGCACCTCGGGCACCATGCGTGGGTATCTGGTGCAGCCGAATGCGCCGGGACCGTTCCCCGCCGTCCTGGTGATCCACGAGAACCGCGGGCTCAATCCGTACATCGAGGACGTCGCGCGCCGGGTCGCGACCGAGGGGTTCCTGGCCCTCGCTCCCGACGGGTTGTCACCTGTGGGCGGGTATCCGGGCAACGACGACGACGGCCGCACTCTCCAGGCCGGCCTCGACCAGGGCAAGCTGCGCACGGACATGGTCAACGGCGCGGGCTTCCTGAAGGCGCACGCGCTGTCCACCAGCAAGCTCGGGGTCACGGGTTTCTGCTGGGGCGGCAGTACGACCAACTTCCTGGCGGTCACGCTCGGTGCAGACCTGAAAGCGGGCGTCCCGTTCTACGGCGCGGCGGCCGAGACGGCGCGCGTGCCGGCCATCAAGGCGCCGCTGCTGATCCAGTACGCCGAGAACGACGAGCGCGTCAACGCGCTGTGGCCGGCCTACGAGGCGGCCCTGAAGGCGAGCGGCGTCCAGTATGAGATGCACATGTATCCCGGCACCCAGCATGGCTTTCACAACAACTCGACGCCGCGTTATCACGAGGCGTCGGCCAAGCTGGCCTGGGAGCGGACGATCGCCTTCTTCAAGAAGCACCTCGCCTGAGCTCGCGGGCCGCGACCTCGAGCGGGTGATGGGCAGGGCCGCTGCCTAGTGGAGCATGGCCTGCGCCCTTGCCTCGACCTCGGGGAGTTTTTCGGCAATGAGCCCTTCGTCAAGGGCGGCCGCCACCGTCGGATAGCCGGCGCGCGTCAGCATGGCCGGAAGCTTCCCGCCCTTGAACTGATCGAGCGCCCACTTGAAGGGATCCGGCACCAGCGTCTTGTCCCAGTAGATCCGCTCGTTCTTGTACATGGGCCCGTAGTGGTAGTGCGGGTAGATGCGGAAGCAGTCGAAGGCGAGCAGCTCCACCTCCTGGCCGGCAATGTCGCCGAGGACGTGAATGGCGAGGCCACCGTCCCCCTGACCGGCGACACGCATCTCCAGACCGAACCGGATGTTGCCTGCCTCGATCACGTCCGTCCCTCGGTTGTGGCGCACCGTGCGGCGCTTGCGGATCGCCATCTCGGACGCCTTGGCCTCCACCTCGTCCAGCGTCGGCATCAGCTGCGAGGGGTCGATCTGCAGTGCGATCTGCTCGTATCCGGCGCGCCCCAGCATCGCCGGAAGCTTCCGGCGCAGCTGGGTCATCGTCCACCGGAGCGGATTGCCGGTGACCGTAGGGTCGAGCATGACGCGGAC
>QHSV01000249.1 GCA_003221655.1 Candidatus Rokuibacteriota bacterium | reverse complement strand
CGGGCAGCACGAGCAGGAGCAAGACCCACGGCAAGAGCTCCGGCAGGGCGTACTTCTGAAAAAGAAATGCGTTCTCGAGGAAGCGCATCGGAAGCGGGCTCGGCACGGTGGCGATGGCCGTCGGCAGTGACATGTTGTGGTCGATCTTGCCGCTGAGGGTGAAGTGCCCCCAGACGTCATCGAGGTACCAGACGTAGGGCGCTGCGACGACGGCGAAGACGAGGACGGCGACGCCCATCCATGGCAGGAGCGCGGCGGCACGAGCCCGTCCGCTCGCGATCATGAAGATGGCGATGGCGATCAGGCCGACGAGATACAGGGCGCCTTCGGGCCGCACCAGGTACGCGAGCCCGAGGCACAGACCGGCGAGGCCAACCAGGACCCGGGGACCGGCCACGAGCCCGCGCCGCGCGGCGACGACGCCCGAGACCAGGAGAAAGGTGTAGGTCGCCTCGCACAGCACCGAGGCCGAGTTGAGGACGAGCCGCGGATGGATGGCGATGAGGACGGCGCACAGGAGGGCGGCCTGGCGACCCACGATTCCCCGGGCGAGAGCGAACGCGGGCAGGATCACGAGCGCGCCGAAGAGCGCGGAGACCCAGCGACCCGCCGTCTCCCAGTCACCGACGAGCGGCTCGGCGAGCGCGATGCAGAGCGGGTAGAGCGGATGAAAGACCGGGTCGAAGGGCGAGCCGGTCGCGCGGAACTGCCGCGCGATCGCCACGTACACGACGCCGTCGTGGTCGATCAGGGGGAGGAACTCGGCGACGAGGAGCCGGAGCGCCAGCGCGACCGCTGTGACCGCAAGCGCCAGGATCACGCACCGCCTCGCGCGATCGCCTCGTAGAGCCGCGCCGTCGCCTTGGCGCTCTCGGCCCACGACCAGGCCGACGCGGCGAGGGCGCGCGCGGCCTGCGCCATCCGCGCTGCGCTCACCGGATCGGCCAGCACGGCGCCGAGCGCCGCGACCAGGGCCTGCGCATCGCCGGGCTCGACCAGGCGGGCGGTCCTGCCGTCGGTGAGGAACTCGCGGAAGCTTCCGACCGCGGTGGCGACCACGGGCGTGCCCATGTCGCAGGCAAGCCTCAGCGACCCGCTGTCCGTGATGTCCCGGTAGTTGAACACCGCGACGTCGGCGGCGGCGAAGTAGGCCGCGACCTCCTTCGCCGGAACGTATCGCGGGCGGAAGACCACGGCGTCGTCCACGGCGGCGCGCCGGATCGCGCTGCGGTACTCGTCTTCGCTACCGGACAGGAGAGGCCCCGCGATCACCAGCCACGCGTCGGGGTACCGCCGGCGCAGCTCGGCGAGCGCGGCGATCACCCCGTGGAGCCCCTTGTACGGGCGGATCGCGCCGAAGGCGAGCACGATCTTCGCGTGGCTCGGCAGGCCGAGCCCGGCGCGGGCGCCGAGCCGATCGGGCTGTCCCCCGCCCTGGAGGAATCCGGCGTCGCCGTGATGAATGCACTCGATCCGGGCGCCGGTGGGGAGCCGCCGCCGCGCCACGTCCGCCGCCTGCTGCGTGTGGACGACGACCGCGTCGGCGGCGGCGAAGCACCGCCAGAGCGTCCAGTCGTCCCAGCGGATGCGCTCGTGCGTCCGGACGTTGTGGACCGTCATCACGACCGGCACGCGGCGGCGGATCACGGGCCAGAGCAACGCGTCCAGGCGCGTCGAGAGCAGGCTTTGCACGTGCACGACATCGGGCCGTGACCGGGCCAACCGGTCTCGGAGCGCCTTCACGTTGCGGAGATATCCGACGTCGCCGGCAAGGCCGCGGTCGACCTTGAAGCGGCACGGCAGGTGCCCCAGCTCCCACTCCCGGTTGGTCAGAAGGGACACCTCGACCCCCGTGCCGGCGAGCGCGGCGCACAGGTTCCACGCGTAGTGCGCGATCCCTCCCCAGCCACCGGTCTCGACCATGACAGCTTTCATGGCGCGCGCATGATCCGGGACGAGCCGAGCGAGCGCAGCAGGCGCGCGCACGCGGCCTCCTTGGCGGCGAGCACCACCGCGCGATGCCGGTCGAGGGGCGGATACTTGAAGACGAGCGCCGCCATGCGCGAGAGCGCGCCGAGGACCACGGCGGCGCGGAGGATCGCCGCCGCGGCGCGGCTGTGATGCTTGCGAAAATATCGGACGTAGCTCACGTAGTACTCGACCTGCCGCACGGACGTCTGCTGCGTGCTGGCGCCGTGCCGGTGGACCGCGCGGGCGCCGGGACAGAAGGCGACCGAGTGCCCGCCGTCCCGAAGGCGCCGGCAGAGGTCGGTCTCCTCGAAGTACATCCGGAATCCCTCGTCGAAGCCCCGGACCGTCTCGAACGCCTCGGCGCGCAGCATCATCACCGAGCCGGAGACCGTATCGACCTCCGCCTCGCGCGTGAGATCCCGGTCCTCGTAATAGAACCGCCTGACCCACCGGTTGCCGGGCGTCAGCGCGTGGAGCGCGAGGACGTCGCCCAGCGCCAGCCCGAGCGTCGGAAAGCGCTTGGCCGACCGCTGAGGCTGCCCGTCCGGGTACGCCAGCGCCGGCCCGACGAGGCCACAGGAGCGGTTCATCGCGAGGTAGCCCCGGAGCTTCAGGAGGCTCCCGGGCTCGAGCACGACGTCCGCGTTCATCGCGCAGAGATGCGTCGATCGTTGCGCGCTCGCCGCCCGGTTGATGGCCGCGCCGTAGCCGGGATTGTCGGGATTCTCGAGGACCGTGACCTCGGGATAGGCCGCACGCACTGCCTCGACCGTGCCGTCGGCCGAGCCGTTGTCGGCCACGATGACGCGCGCGTCGAGCCCGTCGGTCGCCTTGCGGGCGGATGCGACCGCCTGGAGGGTCAGATCCCGCGTGTTGTAGCTGACGACGATCACGGCGATGTCGTTCATGGGCTCCCGGTCTTCCGCGGACCGTTCGCGCTTGTCCAGGCCCGCGCCCCGCCCCGGACGAGGCTCAGCCCGAGGAGCATCGGGGCCTCCCGCTGCCACGGGACGGTCAGGACGGACGCCGTGAAACGTCGCCGCGCCTCCCCCCAGTCGCCGCCCGCATAGGCCTCCTTGCCGAGCCAGTTGTGCGTGTCCGCGATGATGCGGCGTCCGACGGACCCGAGGCCCTCGAGCGCGGCCGGCCTGTTCCGGTGGAGCGTGTCGAGGACGCGGAACCGGTTCCGATCCATTCGGGATCGGTCCTCGCTCATACCTCCGGGCTGGATGCGGTAGGTGGCCAGCACCGCCGGGCTGTAGCGCGCCTCGGCGCTCAGGGCCAGGCGCAGCCACAGGTCCCAGTCCTCGAGCGCGGTCAGCCTCTCGTCGAATCCGCCCACCACGTCGAGCGCCGTTCGACGGACGAGCGGCGCGATGGCGGGAATGAAGTTGCCGTGGATCAGTTCGGCGAAGAGCCAGCCGTCGAGCGCGCGCACCCCGTAGCCAAAGCGCTCCGACGCCGTCACCCTGGCGCCGGTCGCCACCGTCTCGATGAGCACGTCACAGTAGGTCCATCCGACGGTCGGCGCGCGCTCGAGCACCGCCACCTGTTCGGCGAGCTTCGTCGGCGCCAGGACGTCGTCGGCGTCGAGGAACGCGACGTAGGAGCCGCGCGTCGCGGCGAGCCCGGCGTTGCGGGCCGCGGCCAAGCCGCGATTGGGTTGCCGGAGGACGCGAATGCGGGCGGCGTAGCGCGCCAGGACGGTCGGCGTGTCGTCGGTCGAGCCGTCGTCGACCACGACGACCTCGACGGGGTCGAGCGTCTGGGAGAGCGCGCTGTCGATCGCCTCGGCGAGGACCCGCGCGTGGTTGAACGTGGCGATGACGAGGCTCACGCTCACCGGATGACCTCGTAGATGACGTTCTCCCGATCGCCCCACCGAAAGCTGGGATCGCTCGTCCCCTGGCGGGGGTGGACACGGACTTCGGCGGCCGGCGGCGTGAGTCCGTTCAGAAGGTGATCGAGGAAGCGGCCGAGGTCGTAGGTGTGGGTGTAGAAACCACGCTCGAACCGTTCGTCCCGCCTGTGCCGGAGCCGGAGCGGCCGGGGCGGCAGGTAGAAGACGACGATGAGCTTGCGCCGGGCGCGCGCGTACATCCGCTGCACCGCGGGAGCGTAGTCCGGCAGATGCTCGAGGATGTGACGGCACAGGACCGCGTCGAACCCGCCGGGCAGCCGGTCGAGCTCATAGAGCGAGCCTTCCCGGAACCTCCGGGCGTCGGCCGGAAACCGCTCGCGCGCCGCCGCCACGAACTGCGGCGTGACGTCGATGCCGAGGTAGTCGAGCTCCGGCCGGCGTTCACGGATCAGCTCGAACATGACGCCGGTTCCGCAACCCACGTCGAGCACCGACGTCATCCCCTCGAGCAGCTCGATGGCTTTGAGGCGAGACGGATGATCGCGGCCTTCGTGGCCCGCGCGGAGGAAGTCGCGAACCTGCTCGGGCTTGAAGTGCCGCCAGGATTCCCGGAGCCTCACGATGCGCTCTGCCCGGCGGCGGAGACGGTGGTCCTCACCCCTGCAGCACCGTCCGCCAGTCGGCCATGAACTCGACCCGCCAGGCGGCGCCCCCGATAAAGCCGGCGAAGACGACGTACGCCCCCGCCGACACCCCGACGGCGACGAGCAGGGACGGCAGGTCGTGGACCCAGAAGCCGACGAGCGCGGCGAGAACCGCCGCGCTGCCGAGGCTCGCGGCCAGCGGCACGCGGACGGCGGGGAGGACCCGGACCGGGGCGAGGCGGCGGACGCTCAGCGCCGTGTACGACACGCCCGCGCATGCGAGACTCACGCTGGCGACCGCGAATCCGACGAAACCGAGCCACGGCACCAACACCAGCGTGATCAACCACAGCAGGACGGCACTCGCGAGGTTGAGCCGGAACACGATGTCAGCCCGCCCGAGACTATAGAGGGCATGCACGAAGATGGTCGAGGTGCCCCCGATGATCGCGGACAGGCAGAAGCATCGCACCGCGGGGATCGCCGGCAACCACGCCTCGCCGAAGATCAGTCGGACGACGGGGTCCGCGCCGGCCAGGAGCAGCGCCGCCGCGGGATACAGGACGGCGGTGACGCGGTTCAGCGCGCGCGCCGTGGCCTCGGCAAACCGCTCGCGGTCGGCCTGAAGGCTCGAGAGAGCAGGGAACAGCACGCGGCCCGCGATGCTGACGACTTGCAAGGGCAGGAAAGCGAGTGTGGCGGCCCAGTTCAGGAACCCGACCCCCGTGACGCCGCTCCACGCCGTAACGAAGATCGGCACCACCGCATCCCCGGCGATCGCGACCAGGATGCTTCCCTGGAACAGGATCCCGAACTTCATCACCGGGGCCAGCTCGCGCCAGCTCCAGCGGAGCGTCGGCCTCCACCGGGCTGCCCCCCAGAGCACGACCAGGTTGACGACGCGAGCCGCGAGCGCGCCCATGACGAAGCTCCAGAGCCCGGCGCCGGCGATCGCCGCGGCGATCGCGACGGCGTGGAACGTCACCGTGTCGGCGGTCTCCGCGACCGTCAGCGGGAGGTAGGCGAGTCGGCGCTCGAGCAGGACCATCGCGGGCATGCGGAGCGACGACAGCACGACGAGCAGCGCGAGCCAGCGTACCGGTGCGGTCACGTCGCTCGACACGCCCGGCCACCGCGCGACGAGCGGCGCCGCCGCGGCGATCGCCGCGCCCAGCGCCAGCGCGAGACCGAACGTCGCCGTGAACGCTACGCCCAGACCCGCCGCCGGGTCGAGATCCCGCCGCTGGATCAGGGCGGCGCCGAGCCCGAGCTCGCTGGCCCGGACGCCTGCGGTGATCACGAAGACGAGGATGGCGTAGAGCCCGAAGACCTCAGGCGTCAGGAGACGAGCGAGGGCGATACTGCCGCCGGCCGTGACGACGACGCCGACGACCCGCTGGGCGCCGAGCAGTAGAAAGCTTCGGAGCGTCCGACCTCTGAGCCCGGGCGAGCTCGACGGGCTCATCGACCTCCGTGCTCGCGCACGTAGGCGGCCACGACGCGTTGCCACGTCCGCTGCGCGCGCAAGAGCAGCTCGACCAGCTCGCGGACAGCCCCGTGCCCACCTCTGGCGCGCGTCACGAGGTGCGCGACCGCCTTCACGGACGCCGGTGCGTCAGCGACCGTGACCGCGAGCCCGGCGACCTGCATCGCCGGGATGTCGAGGAGGTCATCGCCGATGAAGGCGACCGCGTCGGCGGCCACGTCGTACTCGGCGCGTAGCGCCTCGACGACCTCGCGCTTCCGGCGCGCCCCGAGGACGACCGAGTCGACGCCCAGCTTGCCGCCCCGCGCCTTCGCGATCGGACTCGACTCGCCCGTCACCATCGCCGTCCGGAGCCCGGCCCGCTTCGCCAGGGCGACGGCGACCCCGTCATGCGTGTGGAACGTCTTCAGCTCGTCGCCGCGCTCGGAAAGGATCATCCGGCCGTCCGTGAGCACACCGTCGACGTCCATGACGAGGAGTCGAATCTTCCGGGCTCGCGCGACGATCGCGCGCGGCGCCATCACGCGACGCGCCGGGACAGGGGTGCGCCCGTCGCGGGAAGCGGGGCCGTCTCGGCCAGAACCAGACCGGGCAGCGCGATCACGATGGCGGCGAAGAACCAGAAGGGCTCCATGATGCGCACGATGATGAACGTGTTGGCGCCGACCGCGTGGCCCAGGAGACCGATCGTCCCGGCGACGAAGCCGAGCGCCAGCCCGCGCTCCTCGGGAACGCGCAGGACCCGGAACGAGCCGACGCCGGCCTTCAGCACCGCCCACACGAGCGCCAGGAACGTTGCGAGTCCCACGAGGCCCGTCTCGACGAGCGTCCGCGCGAATTGCTGGTCCATGAACGCGAACCCCGTCACGCCGTAGCCGAAGATGGGGCGATGCGTCCACCCCTCGAAAGCCTGCTGCACGCTGATGAGCCGAGCCGACGTCGACGGGTCGAGCCCGACGGCGCCGACTCTCACCGTGGGCTGCCCGCGCTCGGGCTCGAACGTGTAGCGGACTCGCTTCATCACCGTGTCGGGGAAGAGCGCAAAGACCAGGGGCGAGGCGACCAGCCCGACGATGAGGGCGCCGATCATCACGCGCCGCCGGCTCGAGAGCACCGCCATGGCCATCACCGCCGGAATCGCGCCGACGTAGGACGTCCGCGAGAGTGTGAACACGAACGGGATCGACATGAGGCCGACGAGCCCCAGGCAGAGCGCCCGGGTGCGCAGACGCGCCGTCTCGAGCGCGATGCCTCCCGCCACGGCGATGAGCAGCAGGAGGTAGCCGCCGAATGTGTTGGGCTCGCCGTCCTTCCCCTCGAACGGCGCCGACACTCGCTGCCCGCTCGGGATCTGGGTCATCCCGATCAGGCTCACGATGACGGCCGTCACGAACGCCGCCGTGACGAGGCGCCAGGCCTGCCGGCGGTCGACCAGGTTGTTCACGACCATGTAGTAGACGACGAAGTACTCGACGTACTTGAGGACGTAGAAGAATCCGCCCACGCCGGCGACCGTGCCCGTCGCGTACCCGATCAGGGTCGCGAGCACGGTCGCGACCACATACGCGAGGATCGGCCGGTTGAGCGGGGTCTTCACAGCGAGCCCCAGCTCCTTGTTCACGGCGGTCTTGGCGAGCCAGCTGAGTGCGACGACCAGCAAGAGGATGTCCTCGCTGCGAACGACGATCCGGCGGCCCTCGGCGATCGCGCCCCCGCCCGAGCCGAACTGGGGCGAGAGCAGCATGGAGAAGATCACGAGGTAGAGACCGAACTCCGTCTTGACGAAAACGACGAGGAACACCGCCAGGGCGGCGGCCAGGACGAAGGCCGAATCCACGAGCGCCTACTTCACGCGCACGACCTGGTTCGCCAGGCCGAGACGCAGCAACTCCTGACCCTTCGCCTCCGCTTCCTGGGACGTGGCGAAGTTGCCGTGACGGATGGCGAACGTCACCGCCTCGCCAGGCTGGCTGGCGACTCGCACCGGGTGGCCGCTCGTGCGCAGGCGCTCGGCCGTCTGCACGGCCCCACGAAGCGGAAGCGGCAGACCCACCTGCACGCTCAGCGGCTCTCGCTCCCCGACCACGAATGCGTCGCCGAATCCTTGCTCCCGCAGGGTGGCGACGAGCACCTGGGCGTCGCGCGCGCTCGGGATCTTCTCGATCAGCACGGCGTAGAGGGCGCCTCCCGTCTGCTGGCGGAAGCGCACCGTCTGATAGCCGCCCCCGTTCAATTGTCGCTCGATGCGCTCCGCCTCCGGTGCCGTCACAAACGGTCCGAACTCGACGGCGAAGCGGGCCCCGGCCGGGCCGCCCCCGGCCGGAGCGGCCGGCTCGGGCTTTGCGGGCGCCGGAGTCGCGACGGGCGCGGACCGCTCGACCGGTGCCTGCGGTCCGGCGACGACTGTCGGCCCCACGACCGGTGCGGACGCTTCCGGCGACCGAGACTCAAGCGGAACGAGCGGCGCGACGGCTCGAGGCGGAGCGGGCACAGCCGGCGACGTGGGCGGCGCCTCCAACCGCTGACGGAGGAGCTCCTTGGGTCGGAGTCCGCTGCCGAACCAGCCCATGCGCCAGCCGGCGAGGCCGCCGAGCGCGGCGAGCAACGCGACGACGATCACCGCGATCCAGAGACGTCTGGACGGCCTCGCGTCGCGCATGGGCACGTCGAATGCGTCCGTCTCGGGCGCCGGTGCGCTCGTGAAGGACGCACCGGTGGCCGGCACGCCGCCGACGGAAGCGGACCCTGCATCGCCGGGGCCCCCGCGGTGGATGAGACGGCGCAGGAACCCGCCCACCCTTTGGAGACGCTCCTTGCGGTGGTCGACGACCGTCTCCTCGCCGTAGTAGTGCGTGTAGTACTGCGTGTAGGCGTAGCCGGCGATCTCCGTCTTCACGTCGTTCAGGACGACACCCCAGACCTTGCCCCCGACGTTCTCGACGTGGACCTTCGCGCGCTTGAGAACGAGCCGGCCCACCTTGCCGGCCTGGTAGACGAGGACCACGCCGTCGCTCTGCGAGGCGACGATCGCCGAGTCGGTGACCGGCAGGATCGGCGGCGTGTCGATCAGCACCACGTCGTACACGTCGCGCACCGAGTGCAGGAACCCCGTCATGGCCGGCGTCGACAGGAGCTCCGACGGGTTGGCCGGGACCGGGCCCGCCTCGATGATGTGCAGGTTGTCGAGGCCGGGGGCCGCCATCACGTCTTCCATCTCGAACCGCCCCATCAGGATGTCCGCGACCGTCCGGATGCAGTCCTGCCACTGCGCGCTCCCGACGAGGATGTTCGACAGCCCCGGCTCCCGCTCGATCCCGAAGAACCGGTGGATGCTCGGACGCCGCATGTTCGCGCCGATGAGCAGCGTCTTCTGGCCGCTCTGGGCCATCGTGAGCGCCAGGTTCACGATCGTGGTGGTCTTGCCCTCCTGAAGGGTCGGGCTCGACACGACGATGACCTTGCCGGACCGCTCCATGCGCGCGAACTGGATGTTGGTGCGGAGGGTGCGGTACGCCTCGGCGACTGGCGACTTCGGATCGAAGTGCGTGATGAGCAGCGAGTGGCTCAACAGCGCCTCGGGATCGATCTGAGCGAGCGCCGGCCGCCGCTCGAGGATCCGCTGCACGGTCTCGCGCGAGTCGATGTGCGGCACCACGCCCAGCACCGGCACGCCGAGGTACGCCTCGACGTCCTCGATGGTGCCGATCGAGGTGTCGAGGGTCTCCCGCACGAACGCGAGCACGAGACCCAGCGACAGCCCCAGCACCGCACCGACCAGGATCGTGTTCATCGTCTGACCGCCCAGGGGCGCGTCCGGCTCCGTGGCCGGGCGGACGATGGACACCTCCTCGATCTGCTCGGCCTCCTTGATCAGCGCCTCCTGGTGCTTCGTCTTCAGGAGCGCGAGCAGGTCGTCGTTGGTCTTGGCCTCGCGCTGGAGCCGCTGCAGGGAGAGCTCGAGGGAGGGAAGCTCCCGGTTCTTTTGTTGCAGCTCGCCGATCTGTCGGTTCAGGAGCTCCTCGCGGTTGCGCAGCATCGCGATCTGCGCGGCCACCTCGCGCCGCATCTCCATGCGGACCTCGCGCATCCGGTCGTCGAGCGCCTGGAGACGGGGATGCTTGTCGGTGACCTCGAGCGCGAGGTTGTTGCGCTCGAGGAGGAGCTCCGAGTAGGTGGCCTGTAGCCTCTGCATCGCCGGGTTCGAGGTCTCGACGAAGATCCGCTCGGCGCCGCTCGTCGGGTCGAGCCGCGTGAAACGCTGCTGGATCGCTTCGAGCTCGATCCGCTGCTGGCGGGCCTTCTCGATGTCCCCCCGGACCTGGGTGAAGAGCGAGAGCAGCACCGAGGACTCGGCGCCGGGCGCGATGATCCGGTTTGCTTCCCGGAACGCCCAGATCTCCGCCTCCGTGCGCCGGCCGCGCGTCTCGACGTCCTTGAGCTGGTTCTCGATGAATCGCCGAGCCTCGGTGACGCGCGCGTTTCGCAGCGCCTTGTTATGGTCGCGGTACGCCTCCACGGTGGCGTTGGCGAGGTCCCGGGCCTCCCGCGGGTTCGTCGAGGTCGCCGTGACCTCGAGGATGCTCGTGTTCGGCACCCGGGCGACCTTCAGCTTGCTGCTGATCGAATCCAGCGCCGCCCAGTAGCTCTTCGACTCGCGCACGGCCCCGCCCGCGGTCGTCTCCGGGAGACGCCCCAGTCGCTTCGCGACCTCCTCGAGGGTCGGGTAGCTCTTGATGAGCGTGACCTGCGTCTCGATCGAGTCGGCGCTCGAGTATGAGAGCACCTCCACGAGGAGCCCCGACAGCTGGGCCGACTGCTCGAACTTGACGGCGGCGGTCGCCTGGTAGACGGGCACCTTCTGCCGGGCGAACCCGAGGCTCAAGAGGGCGACGAGCACCGTCGACATGATGATGATCACGCGCCGACGGTGCACGATCAGCCAGTAGTCGCGGAGGTTCATCTCGTACTGCGCCATCAGCGGAAGCCCTCGCTGAACCGCAACCGCTCCAGCCGTTGGATGAGCACGGCCGCCCCCTTCGACGGGGCACGCGGTGGTGCCGCCGCGGTGACCTCGATCGCGGCGGCCGGGCGCGGCGGGCCGGCGCCCTGCGCCAGGTCGAGGCGGCCCAGGCCAACGACCGGTCCGTCCGCATCCTGGAAGAGCCGGCACTCGACGGCCTCGGGCGCCGAGGCGCCCAGTACCCGGAGCAGGCGCAGGGCGCGGTCGCTGAACCGCGACGCCACGATCAGCGCGCGAGGCGCCGCGTCCCGATCGAGCGCGGCGTCGGGAAACACGCCTGGGCGGAGCGCGGCGTGCTCGCCCCACCACGCGACGGCCTCGACGGCGCGCAGCACGGTCTCGGGCCCGGCAACGACGTCGCACACGATCAGCACGAGACGACCGCTCGCGTCCGCGCACGCGAGATCGACCGTGACCTCGCCGGCGGCGAAGGGCCTCTGCACGGGCACGAGCCCGGGCTCGAGCTGGGAGGCGCATTCCGCCGCCACGCGCGCGAGCTCGCCCGCGTCGGCGACCGCCCGGCGCGTGAGGGCTCTCACCGCCCGCCCTCCGCGACGGCGCCCGTGATGTAGAGGAACGGCGCTTCGGAGAGGTCCGTCAGCTTCGGCGACGGCAGGCGCTGGCCCTTGCCGTCGGCGACGATCTCGACGCGCGGGCGCAACGGATGGTTGCGGTTCACCGCGGTCACGCGGCCCACCTCGCCGGTGTTCAGGCGGACGAGGGTGCCCGGTGGGAAGACGGAGATCTCCGAGAGAATCGCCTTGACGAGGGAGGATGGAAAGGACTCGTGCTTGGTGCGCACGATCTCGCGGATCGCCTCGTGCGGCCTGAGACGCGGCCGCGGCGGCGGCGGCAGCGTGAGCGCCGTGTAGGTGTCGACCAGGCCCAGGATCTTGGCGTCCTGGTTCACGGTGGTCCCGTGGAGGCCCTGCGGGAAACCCTGCCCCTGTTCGCGCTCGTGATGCTGGAGCACCGCCTCGACGAGCTCCTCGTGCGGCGGGGACCAGCGGCGGATCCACTCGACCGACAACCGCGGGTGCGAGCGGTAGAGACCTTGCTCCTCCGGGGACAGCGCGTCGAGCCGGCGCGAGAGGCCCTCGGGCAGCTGCCAGAGCCCGACGTCGATCAGGCAGCCGGCCATGCCGAGCTGCACCCGCCGCGGCCGATCGTACCCGACACTCGCGGCGATGGCGATCCCGAGCGCCGCGACGCGCGCCTGGTGGAAGGCCAGGTAATCGACGCCGGCGAGCGCGATCGTATTGTTGGCCACCCAGAAGAGCTCACTCGACCGCTCCAGCGCCACCACGCAGCGCTCGATGAGGTGCTCCAGCTCCGACCACGGGAACGCGTCGCCGGTGCGGATGATCTCGCGGACGCGCGCCAGGAAAAGCTGGAGCTCGGCGAAGAGCGGTTCCGCGCTCTCGGCGGGTGGCTCCGGCAACGCCTCGAGCGGCAACGCGTCGAGGCTCGCCGCCGGCTCGACGGCGGGTGGCGTCTCGACCCGCGGCGGGGGCGCAGGCTGCGGCACCTCCGCAGCCGGGCGCGTCTGCGGCGGCGGTGGCGGCGCTTCGGGCGCCGCCGATCCCTTGGCCTCGTCCGCCGCCTTCTCGCGGACGATACCGCGCACGACGTCGCTCATGCGCACCATCAGGAGACCCCGACCATGTCCTTGATCACCTCGGCGATGATCTTCTCGCCGATCTCCTTCACGCGCTTCGAGTACCCGACCAGCAGGGCGACGTCGCACAGGTTGTTGATCTCACGCGGCGTCCCTCGTGTGAAGTCGAAGATGAGCTTGATCGCCTCAGCGGTGAAGAGCTGATTGGGCTGACTGGCCATCCGCAGCCGGTGGGCGATGTAGTTCGCCGTGTGCGTGTAGTCGAGGGTATTGAGGTGGTACCGGAGGGTGATCCGCTGATCCAGGTGCTTGAGCCGCCGGACCTTCACGGCGAGCTCCGGCGAGCCGATGAGCAGGAGGGTCACCAGGAATCGCTCGTCGGTCTGGAAGTTCATGAGCAGTCGCAGCTCCTCGAAGACCGCGTCATCCTCGATGAGCTGCGCTTCGTCGACGATGACCACGGTGTCCCGGCCCGCCTGGAAGTTCCGGAAGAACAGGTCGTTCAGCACGTGCAGGAGCTCCGGCTTGCGCGTCTCCTGGGTCTCGACGCCGAGCTGGTAGAGCACCTCGCGCAGGAAGTCGACGGCGTTCCAGCACGGGTTGGTCAGGAGACCGATCTCGTAGCGCTCGGCCTCGAGACGCTGGATGAGGGCGCGCGATAGCGTGGTCTTCCCGCAGCCGTACTCTCCCGTGAGCATCCCGCAGCCCTTGCGGTGCCGCACCGTGTAGACGAGGCGCACCAGCGCCTCCTCGTGCTCGGGCGACAGGTAGAAGAACTTCGGGTTCGGCGAGTTGTCGAACGGGGGTTCGCTGAGCTCCCAGTACGCTTCGTACATCGGTCAGTTGGCCTGGCCTCGGAAGATGAAGTAGAGGCCGGTGTAGGCAGTGGCCAGGTTCGCGATTGCGTTCAGGATCGTGAGGTAGTCCTGCCACCACTTGACCGCGACCTCGGGCACCGTCACGACGGCCCCGGGCTCGAGCGGTGGCGCGTCGGCCATCGCGTAGGTCCTTCCGTTTCGAAAGGTCACCACGGAGCTGTCGAGCCGCGCCCGATTCGTGGCCCCGCCGGCCAGCGCGACGTACTCGCGCGGGGTCAAGTCCGGCCGGAAGTCGTGGGCGCCCGGCGTCTTGACCTCGCCGAGGACGAACACCCGATCCTCGACGACCGGCAGGACGACGACGTCGCCGTTCTGGAGCGTGATGTTGGGCGCCTCGTCCTTCTCGACGAGCAGCCGATGGAGATCGATCGGGATCCGCTGCCGTGGCCCGGTGACACCGTTGCGCTCGACCAGCGCCAGACGCAGGTCGGCGTACGCCGCCGCGCCGCCCACCTTGACCACGACGTCGCGAACCCGCTCGCCCTGCGCCAGCTCGACGCGCTGGAGGATCGTCGCCTTGCCGGCGACCGTCGCCTTGGTGCTCTCGGGCGTTCCGTTGAACGCCCCGCGCACCTCGACGAGGTCCTGGAGTACGGAGATCGGCGGCACGAAGATCGCGTCTCCCGGCTGGAGGATGACGTCCGCGGGAGGCTTGAGCGCCGAGCGCATCTCGAGCGGGAACGTCTCCTTGCGGCCATCGGCGCCCACGCGCGTGAGCCGCGCATCGCCGTCGGCCGCCGACTGGCTCACGCCGCCCACCAGTTCCAGGAGCGCGCGCAGCGAGGGCGTCGCGCCGAGCTCGTACTCCCCGGGCCTGCGCACCGCGCCCGTGAGCGTGACGGAGCCGGTCCGCGCGGGGACGTGGATTTTGAGGCCCTCTTCCATCAACGGATTCTGGGCCACGTCGCCGCGAAGCTGGAACGCGAGCAGATCGATTTCGCTCTCGACGCCCCTGCGCGTCACGAGAACACGCCGAGTGCTCCCACGCGCCGTGATCCCTCCCGAGTCGAGGATGACGTCGTGCACGCGGCGCAGCGCCGTGGCCTGGAGCATCCCAGGACGTTCGACCTCGCCCGACACGACGATCTCGAACGTCCGCGGGGTCATGACCGTGACCGTCGCCTCGGCGAACCGGAATACCTCGCGCGCACGCTGCGCGAGGCGCCGATGGGCTTCGAGCAACGTCAAGCCTGCGAGGGGAACAGCGCCGAGGGGAGGCACGTTGATCGCACCCTCGAGATCGACGACGGCCTGCTGCCGGACCACCTCGAGGCGGCCCGCGATCTGCACGTCCAGCACGTCCCCCGGACCCAGCCGATAATTCGGCCCGGGCATTGTGCCGCGTGCCGGGGCCGGCCCCGGGGCCTGGCCGGCACGCGTTGCGCCCTCGGGTGGTTGCGGCGGCTGGGTACCGGCCGGCGGTTGAGCTGATCCCAGGCCGGGCGCCAGCAGGGACACCACGAGGAGCAGGCTGAGCGACCTGCGAAGACTACCGTGCTTCATTCGATGGCCGGCGACACCTATTGAAATTAACGCATTGTCTCTTTTCGGAAAGAGGGGCGTCAAGGAAAATGCATAGGATTGCAATAGTTTCCTTGACACCGGGGGACCCGCGCGAGTACGATCCGTTTCGCTATTCGGCGAGAGCGGCGATTCGAGTGTCGAGGCGGCGCCCATGGTGCCTAGAACTGTCCGCGTCGCTCTTGCGGCCTCCGTGCTTTTCGCCTTTCTCGGCGCAGGCTTCTGGATCCACGCACTGTTCTTCTCGCGATCGCCGGTGGCCCAGCCGGCGTCCGGGCCACCCTCGAGTCCTACCGACGCGCTGCAGTCAGCGTTCGTCCGGGTCGCCGAGCGCGTCCGACCGGCGGTCGTTCACATCGGCACCGTCCAAGTGGCGAAGCCGCGGCGGCCGCCCATGGTGCCGGGGCCGTTCTCGGAGGACCCGCTTCTCAAGGACTTCTTCGACCAGTTCTTTGGCCCGCGCGGCCCCGGGCGTCGAGAAGAGTTCCACCAGGCCGGACTCGGCTCCGGCGTCATCATCGACAAGCGCGGGTACGTCCTGACGAATCACCACGTCGTCCGGGGCGCCGACGGTGTGATCGTCCGCTTGTCCTCGAAGCAGGAGTATCGGGGACGGATCGTCGGCGTCGACGTCAAGACCGACCTGGCCGTGATCCGGTTCGAGCCGGACGTCGAGCTGGCGGTGGCGAGGCTCGGAGATTCCGACGCGCTCCGTGTCGGCGAGTGGGCCATCGCGATTGGCAACCCATTCGGGCTCGACCAGACCGTCACGGTCGGCGTCGTGAGTGCGACCGGGCGCGGTGACGTCGGCATCGCCACCTACGAGAACTTCATCCAGACCGACGCGTCGATCAATCCCGGCAACTCGGGCGGCCCCCTCGTGAATCTTCGCGGCGAGATCATCGGCATCAACACGGCCATCGTGGCCACCGGCCAGGGTATCGGCTTCGCCATTCCCGCGAACATCGTCAAGCGCATCACCGGGCAACTGATCGACCGCGGCAAGGTGACGCGGGGCTGGATCGGCATCGCGATGGAGCCCCTGACCAGCGAGCTGGTGCAGTCGTTCGGGCTGCGCGACACGCGCGGGGCGGTCGTCGCGCGGGTGTATCCGGGAGGTCCTGCCGCGGCGGCGGGTCTTCAGAAGAACGACGTCGTTGTGTCGTTCGCGGGTACCGCGGTCGACGACTACCGTCAGCTGCAGCGGCTCTCGGCGGACGCGGAGGTGGGCAAGACGGTCAAGCTCGAGATCGTCCGCAATCGCGAGCGCCGCGTGGTGGAGCTACGCGTCGCCGAAGCGCCCGATCGGCTGGCGCCGGAGCGCCAGCCATCCCTCCAGGACCGCTGAGGATGTTTCCCCGACGCTGATCACGCCACGAACGGCGGGATGGGCGGGATCTCGACCTGCTGGGTCTTCACCTCGCGGACGCCGGGCACCGTGCGCGCGACCTCGACCGCACGCTCGAGGGCCGCGGTCCCCTCCAGTGTGACGACGCCGGCGTGGGCCTCGACCGTGATACGGTAGCGTCGCGTCTCCGGGTGGGTCGCGAGCGCCACTTGCACGCGTGACGCCAGTGCCCGCGACACGACCATCTGGCGACCGACTTCGGTCGTGACCATCTCGGGACGGCGCACCAGCCCCTCGGCGACCCCGACCACGGCCTCGTGCTTCAGCTTTTCGGTGTTGACGACCAGCTCGTAGAGCGTGGGATCCGCGATGTCCACTTCGTAGAGGTACCGCATCCGCCCGGACTTCTCGGTGTCATCTCGGCGCACGAGGTCCGCGGCCGCGCGCTGGTTCGGCGTCTCGCCCGTCATCTCGGTGGTGCGCTTGATCCACTGCTTCACGCGGTACTCGAACGGCGCGATGATCCGGATCCGGAGCACGTGCGGCACGCCGCGGAGCAGCCACTGGCCGCCACCGCGCATCAGCACGCAGTTGTCGTCTTCGGCGAACTCGAGGCAGGTGGTCTGCAGCACCGTGATGTGGTGGCGGGTCTCGGTGTCGAAGCGCTCGAACAGCGTCGGCTTCGACTCGTCGAGGTGTGAGAGCCTGTCCTCCGCGAGCCCGTAGCGGCGCGCGGCGTCGAGCAGCAGCTCCTGGTTGACGTAGCGATATCCGAGCCGCTGCGCCAGCGCCATGCCGATCTCCGGGCCGCCCGCTCCCATCTGATGCGAAATGTAGACGATGGCCATGGCTCACCCCCGCCGGTACTTGTCTTTGAGCGGTGTCGGGGCAATCGCGATGCGCTTGCCGGCGACGTCGTCCAGAATGTAGACCTCGTCCGTGAGCGACCCGCTGGCGAAAACCTCGAACACCTCGAGTGCCGCCTCGAGCGTCGTGCCGGGGCGCCCATCCATGAGTCGCTCGACGGCGGAACGCTGA
The DNA here is from genome assembly GCA_003221655.1 of Candidatus Rokuibacteriota bacterium. Lineage (GTDB taxonomy): Bacteria > Methylomirabilota > Methylomirabilia > Rokubacteriales > CSP1-6 > AR31. The sequence goes on along the minus strand of QHSV01000249.1, from coordinate 480 downwards.
AGTCGCTGCATGGGGCCTCCTGTCATCGCCTCGCCTCGCCGGCGGCTGCGGCTCGCCCTGCCGCGAGTGGCGCCAAGCCTATCCCACAACGCCACGCTGGACAAGGCGGCCGGGCGAGGCGAAAAACAGGATTCCTCAGCCCGCCAGGCGCCCCGCGTCCCGACCCGGCTCCGAGAGCCGAGGGAGCGGGAACCGGTCGAAGCTCGGAACGAACGAGTACGGCGGCCACGGCCCGGTCGGGACAACGGCGATCCCCGGGGCGCGCGACGCGATCGGCGCGATGCGCGTGAGGAAGCTGTCGACCTCCGACCGCGGGAGGAGAAAGGCGACCGACCCCACGACGTTGCTGCCGCCTCCCGCCGACCGGTAGCGCCACCGCTCGATTCCCGCCTGCCTCACGAGCCGCTCCGCCAGCTCCCGAAGCTGGACGACGCCCGGCGCGCCATCGGCGCACTCGCGGCAGGTCCGCTCGATCGAGTG
>QHSV01000556.1 GCA_003221655.1 Candidatus Rokuibacteriota bacterium | reverse complement strand
CGTGTTTTCCGCCTGACGACTCCAGAAGGCCGGCTGGCCGACACGCCGGCGCCTCCGTTCGGCGACCGACATGCTCAGCGCGTCGTGCGTGGTCTTCATCGCTGCGAGGAACCCCTCGGCGGCCTTGTCGCCGCCAACCTTTCGCATACGCTCGCTGAAGACGGGGTCGAATTCGACCCAGTGGCCGTCACCGTCGATTACCGGATGGTCAAGGCGAGACCGGATCTGTGCCGCGGTGTGATGCCCTTCAGCGCTCATGTGCTCTCCTCCCAGGGGCTGCGCCACTCTAGTCCACCTTCGACCGGGAGCCAAGACGATTTGTTGAAGCCCGGGGAAAGCCCTAGTCTGAACTCGTGCGCTCACTGACGCTCGCTCTGCTGCTCATCCCCGCCCTCGGCGGTTGCGCGCTGCCGTCCGCACGCGCCGCGACGCTCGAGACGTCGCTCCGCGAAGAGATCCACACCGTGCGCGTGGCGGAGGCGGACGCATCCATCGTGGTGACCACCTTCCGGCCGGGCGGCGCCGGACCGTTCCCGTGGATCGTCCTTAGCCATGGCACGGCACCGACGGCGGCGGCAAACCGCGCGCTCGGGCGCTACCGGCCGCTCGCGCCGGTGCGCGACCGGCCGCTCGCGCCGGTGCGCGAGTGGGTGCAGCGGGGATACGCGGTGGTGGTGCCGGTGCGGCGCGGCTACGGCGCGAGCGGCGGCGACAAGTTCGGCGACTCCTACGGCTCGTGCGCGCACCCGGATTTCCGTCGCGCCGGCGAGGGCGCGGCGCTGGACCTGCTCGCCACCGTCGAATGGGCGAAGGCGCAGCACGCCACTCTGGACCGCCGCAGTGGCGAGCTTCTTCAGCTCGCAGGGCCTGACGCTGCCCTTCTAGCGCAGCGTCCAACGCACCGAGCTACTTATTGCGCTTCTCTCGCTCCTGACCCTGACCCTGGCCCTGCCCCTGACCCTTCTCCTGCCCCTGACCCTGCTCTGGCCTCTGCTGCTGCGGGTCAGCCTTGCTGTGCCCCTTGCCTTGCGGTCTCTCTTGCTGCACTTGCGACTTCGGCGCCTGTTGCTCATGCTGGACTACCGCTGGCTGTGGCTGCTGCTTCTGACGCTGGACTGCTGGGCCTCCCTGTTGAGGAGGGACCTCGCCTCCCCCTTGAGGCTGTGAGCGTGAGACAGCTGGAGCACTCTGATGAGGCGGCGGTGGCGGGCTTGAACGCTGGTTAACCTGCTTACGCTCCCCCGGCTGCGGCTGCGCTCCTTGTCGCTGCTCGTGCTGCCGCACTACGGGATCTCGCGGCTGATAACGGTACTTCTCGCGTTGCAACGCCTGCTGCTGCTCCACCTGGGGATATCGATTCCCTGAATACTGCCGCTGGTAAACAGGGAGCGGGGCGGGTGCATGAACAACGCGGCGGTCCCACTGGTCCCATCCCCTTCGACGCTGCTCCCATTCATGGCCCCAGCGCTCGCCCCAACGTGGCGGCGCATTGGACCGCCACCCGGCCCAGGAGGCAGGTGGATGGCGATAGTAGCGCACGGGTACCCTCAGGATGAACGCCGGCACGCCCTCTGGGCCTATCACCCGCCAGGGCCCGTTGTACCAGGAGCTCGCGTACCAGTTATCCCCCTGGTACGCCCAGTACAGGCCATCGTAGAAGAACAGGTTCACGTCCCCTCTCGGAGCGTAGTAGACCGGGTAGTCCGGCACCACAACGAGTTCGGGGAACGCCGGCAAATTGATCCCGATGCTCACGCTGGGAAGTCCGATGCCAACGCTCACCTGAGCAGCGGCCGAACTCACCGAGCACAACACGCCCAACAGCACAGCGAGTGCGTAGCGCATTTTCTCTCCTCTGCTACCGCCTGGAGTTGACCGGTTTCGTGGACGCTGGTCCCCTTCGCGGGGGCGTCTTGATCTTCGAATCCATCGGGGTGAAGAGTCCGACCGGGCTGATGCCCGCTTCGTTCATTATTGCACGAGGAAATTGCACGACGAAGCTTGTGGTCCCGCGTAACAGCCGGCGCTTGCACCCCGCGATGTCATAC
>QHSV01000248.1 GCA_003221655.1 Candidatus Rokuibacteriota bacterium | reverse complement strand
GCGGCTCCGGTCGAACGGCCGCGCGTCCCCGCCGCGCCAGCCCCGCTCGTGCCACCCACGCCGCGCAGCGGCACTCCGGACCAGGAGTACACCGCGGCGCTGGCCACGTTCCGGTCTCGCGAGCACGGACAGGCCGTGCTGGACTTCATCGACTTCATCGCGAAGAACCCGAGACATGCGCTGGCGGGGAACGCCCAATACTGGATCGGCGAGGCGTACTGGGCGCAGCGTGACTACCGCCAGGCGCTCGTCGAGTTCGAAAGGGTGTCCGAGTACGGCCCGGGCAAGACGCCCGATGCGCTCGTCAAGATCGGCCTCTGTCACGCGCGCCTGCGCGACGTGACCCGCGCTCAGCAGGCGTGGCAGCGAGTCATCCGCGAGTACCCGAGATCCGAGGCGGCGACGATGGCTCAGTCACTCCTCAAGACGCAGGCCGCTGTTCGCCGGTAGCGTCCCGGCGCCGTATCCGTTCGGACTCTTTGGTCGGCCACGCTCCTCCGCTATACTGAAAGCCCGCGGACCGCGACACCGATGATTGAGCTTCGGCCTGGAGACCCTCGCTATCCCGTGCTGCTGGGCGCGATTCCCGCGCCGCCGGCGCTCTTCGCGCGCGGAGCGCTCAACGACGACGACGCGCTCGCGGTCGCGATCGTGGGCTCGCGCCGTCCTACGCCCTACGGGCTCGCGGTCGCGGAGCGGCTCGCGTCCGATCTGGCCGTGCGCGGTGTGACGATCGTGAGTGGCCTCGCGCGGGGCATCGATACCGCGGCGCACCGCGGCGCGCTGGCCGCGGGCGGGCGCACGCTGGCGGTGCTCGGATGCGGTCTCGACGTCGTCTATCCACTGGAGAACCGGGCGCTCGCGCGCGCGATCGAGGCCCAGGGCGCGCTGGTGTCACAGTTCGCGCCGGGGATGCCGGCACTGCCCGGCCACTTCCCCGCGCGGAACCGCACGCTGGCGGGCCTGGCGCTCGGCGTCGTCGTCGTCGAGGCCGCCGACCGGAGCGGAGCCTTGATCACCGCCGGATTCGCCGGCGATCTCGGCCGCGAAGTCTTCGCCGTTCCTGGCCGAATCACGTCGCCGACGAGCGCCGGCGCACATCGCCTCATCCAGGACGGTGCTAAACTCGTTACATGCTGGCAGGACATCGTGTCAGAATTACCAGAACCGTGGCGCCGCGCCGTGCGCGGGCCGTTGGCGTCGACGGGCGAGCCGCGACAACTCGAGAACGGGAGTGACGAGGGCCGAATGTTCAGGTTGCTGGCTCCAGACGAGCCGCAGCACATCGAGCAGCTCATCGCGCGCGCGGGGCTCGATCCCGCGCGGGCCGCGGCGTTGCTCGTGACCCTCGAGCTGGGCGGGTGGGCCCGGCAGCTTGCGGGACAGCGATGGGTCTCGGCCGGGACGCGCACGAGGAGAGCGTAGGTGGCGAAGCGGGCGCTGGTGGTCGTGGAGTCGCCCACGAAGGTGAAGACGATCCAGAAGTATCTGGACTCGACGTATATCGTCAAAGCCTCCATGGGCCACGTGCGCGATCTGCCGAAGTCGCAGCTCGGCGTCGACCCGAAGAAGAACTTCAAGCCGAAGTACGTCGTGTCGCCCACGAAGAAGAAGGTCCTCGAAGAGCTGAAGAAGGCCGCCGAGAAGGCCGACATCCTCTATATCGCCACCGACCCCGATCGCGAAGGCGAGGCGATCGGCTGGCATCTCGCCGAAGAGCTCGACGTCGCGAAGAAGAACGTGTTCCGGATCACCTTCAACGAGATCACCGAGCGCGCCGTCAAGGCGGCATTCAACAACCCCGGAAAGATCGACCTGAAGAAGGTGGACGCCCAGCAGGCGCGGCGCGTGCTCGACCGCCTCGTCGGCTACAGCCTCTCGCCCCTGCTCTGGGAGAAGGTCCAGCGCGGCCTCTCGGCCGGCCGCGTGCAGTCGGTGGCGGTGCGGCTGATCGTCGACCGGGAGCGCGAGATCCAGGCGTTCGTCCCCGTCGAGTACTGGTCGCTCCACGCGCGACTCAACGCCGCGCGGCCGCCGGAGTTCGTGGCGACGCTGAAGGAGATCGAAGGCGAGAAAGCGTCGCTCGCCAACGAGGAGACGACACGGGCACTGACGGCGTCGCTCGACGGCGCGCGCTTCGTCGTCAAGTCCGTCACCCGGGGCGAGCGCCGCCGGAACCCCGCGCCCCCGTTCATCACGTCCACGCTGCAGCAGGAAGCGGGCAAGAAGCTCGGCTTCACGGCGCGCAAGACGATGACGATCGCGCAGCAGCTCTACGAGGGGATCGATCTGGGGTCGGAAGGCGCGGAGGGCCTCATTACCTATATGCGGACCGACTCGGTCCGGGTGGCGCGCGAGGCGCAAGCCGCGGCCCGCGGCTGGGTCATCGCGCGCATCGGCATGGAGTACGTGCCCGAAGCGCCGCCGACGTATCGCTCGCGGGGGAGCGCCCAGGAGGCGCACGAGGCGATCCGCCCTTCCGAGCTGCGGAACGAGCCACGAAGCGTGGCGCGCTTCCTCACCAAGGACCAGCAGGCACTCTACCGGCTCGTGTGGGAACGGTTCCTGGCGAGCCAGATGATGCCGGCGGTCTACGACACCGTGAGCGCCGACATCGAGGCCGGCCGGTGCCTCTTCCGGGCCCAGGGCGCAACGCTCAGGTTCAAGGGCTTCACCGCCGTCTACGAGGAAAGTCGCGAGGAGGACGACGTCCAGCTCGAGCCGGACCCGGAGGGCGCGATGCCCCCGCTGGAGGAAGGCGAAGTGCTGACGCTGCTCGCCCTCGACCCGAAACAGCACTTCACCCAACCGCCTCCGCGCTTCACGGAGGCCTCGCTGATCAAGGCGCTCGAGGAACTCGGGATCGGCCGACCATCGACGTACGCGTCGATCCTGGGCACGATCATCAACGATCGGGGCTACGTGCATCGCGAGCGGCGTACGCTGTCGCCGACCGAGCTGGGCATGGCGGTCACCGACAAGCTCATCCCGTACTTCCAGGACATCATGAACGTCGAGTTCACCGCCCAGATGGAAGACAACCTCGACAAGATCGAGGAGGGCGAGCGCAAGTGGGTCGACACGGTGAAGAAGTTCTACGAGCCCTTCAAGCGCGCCCTCGCGCGCGCCAAGCGCGAGATGCGGAGCGAGAAGGTGGGCGAGCCCACCGGCGAGCTGTGCCCCGAGTGCGGCAGCGAGCTCCTGGACAAGCGTGGCCGCTTCGGGAAATTCCTGGCGTGTTCCGCGTACCCCGACTGCCGATACACCCGCAACCTCGACGGGACGGGCCGCGCCGAGGACGAGCCGGCCAACGAGAACTGCCCCGCGTGCGCCCGGCCCATGGTGATCAAGCACGGACGCTTTGGCAAGTTCATCGCCTGCTCCGGCTACCCGGAGTGCAAGACGACAAAGCCGGTGACCCTCGGGATCGCGTGTCCCGAGCCGGGCTGCGCGGGCCAGCTCGTGGAGCGTCGCTCGCGCCGCGGGCGCACCTTTTTCGGTTGCTCGGCGTATCCGAACTGCAAGTTCGTGGTCTGGCGGCGACCCGTGCCAGAGCCGTGTCCGAAGTGCGGAACTCCGTTCGTCACCGAGCGTGCCTTGAAGAACCGCGTCGTCCGCAGCTGCGCTCGCGACGGGTGCGACTTCGAACGGGAGGTCGAACTCCCGGTGACATGAAGGATCCGCTGGCCGCGTTTCTCCGCCACCTCTCCTCGGAACGGGCCGCGTCACCGCACACGCTGCGAAGCTACCGGAGCGATCTCCTCGAGTTCGAGCAGCACGCCGGTCGCGGCGATGCCGGGGAGTGGCTGCGCGGCGTCGACGCGCGCGCGGTGCGCGCCTACCTCGCGCACCTGCACGGCCGGGGGCTCGACGCGGTAACGATCGCGCGCAAGCTCGCGGCCCTTCGGAGCTGGTTCCGGTTCCTGGTGCGGCGTGGCGTTCTCGAGCGGAACGTCGCGCGCGAGGTTCGGGGCCCGCGACTGCCGAGGAAGCTCGTCTCCTTCCTGCCGATCGACGAGGCGATGGTCCTGATGGACGCGACGCCACCCGACCATCCCTCGCGCGCGCGCGACAGCGCGGTGCTGGAGCTCCTTTACGCCACCGGCCTCCGCGTCTCGGAGCTGGCCGGCCTCGACCTCAACGACCTCGACGGCTCCGAGCGGACGGTGCGGGTTCTCGGCAAGGGGGGCAAGGAACGGATCGTCCCCTACGGGAGCCGTGCGGCGGGCGCGCTCGACGCCCACCTGGCGCGCCGTGGCGCGATCCGCGGGCCGCTCTTCGCCAACCGGCGCGGCGGACGGCTCACGGTCCGCTCGATTCACTCGATCGTGCGGCGGAGCGCAGCGGCTTGCGGGATCACGCGGCGGGTGAGCCCGCACACGCTCCGCCACACGTTCGCGACCCATCTGCTGGATGCGGGCGCCGATCTCCGGATGATCCAGGAGCTCCTCGGCCACAGCCGGTTGTCGACGACGCAACGCTACACGCACGTGAGCGCCGACCAGCTCATGCGCGCCTATGACTCCGCCCACCCGCGCGCCCGGGCCAAATGATCGCGACCGAAGGAACGGGCGTGCGAAGCCACGCCGCTCTGTGGTCAGGCCACCCTCGGTGATGGCGGCCTCGCGGACCCCGCGACAGTTATCCATCAGGCCACGTCGGGTGAAGCCGATCCCACGGCCGCCGCGACGACAATCCATTCACTCGACGACCGTCGTCGCGGTCCGTCACCGTAGCCAGGTGGCAGTCGCCGGAGACGGTCAGGTCTCCATCGGCCCGACCATCGTCAAGGCCGGCGCCCGGAAGGTGCGGAAGCTCTACCAGGACCGTGTGGTGGCGGGGTTCGCCGGAACAGCCGCGGACGCGTTCACCCTCTTCGCCCGCTTCGAGGCGAAGCTGGAGGAGCACCGTGGGAACCTGTCGCGCGCCGCGGTCGAGCTCGCCAAGGACTGGCGCACCGACCGCGTGCTGCGACGGCTCGAGGCGCTCCTGGCCGTGGCCGATCAGGAGCACTCGTTCATCATCTCCGGGACGGGCGACGTCATCGAGCCGGACGACGGCCTGATCGGCATCGGCTCGGGCGGCTCGTACGCGCTGGCCGCCGCGAGGGCGCTGGTCGCGCATTCCGACCTGGACGCCAAGGCCATCGCGACCGAGGCGATGCGAGTTGCGGCGTCCATCTGTGTCTACACCAACGACCACGTCACGGTGGAAGTCCTGTGACCCAGGGACTGACCCTCACGCCCGCGCAGATCGTCGCCGAGCTGGACCTCTACATCGTCGGCCAGGAGAGGGCCAAGCGCGCCGTGGCCATCGCGCTCCGCAACCGCTGGCGGCGACAGAACGTCCCGGCCGAGCTCCGCGACGAGGTGGCTCCGAAGAACATCATCATGATCGGCCCCACCGGCGTCGGGAAAACCGAAGTGGCCCGCCGACTGGCGAAGCTGGCGCAAGCTCCGTTCCTGAAAGTCGAAGCCTCCAAGTACACCGAGGTGGGCTACGTCGGTCGGGACGTCGAGTCGATGATTCGAGACCTGACCGAGCTGTCGGTGAACATGGTGAAGGCGGAGATGACGGCGCGCGTCCAGGAAAGGGCCGAGCAGCTCGCCGAGGAGCGGCTGCTCGACCTCCTGCTGCCGCGCCGCATGCAGGAACCGTTCTCCAGCAGCTCGCTCGAAGAGGTCACCCCGGACGCTTCGCGGGAGACGACCAAGGACAAGCTCCGTGCGCAACTCAGGGCCGGGCGGCTGGACGACCGGCTGGTGGAGCTCGAGGTGCAGCACCAGGCGATGCCGATGATCGAGGTGCTGTCCGGCCAGGGGATGGAAGAGATGGGCATCCACCTCAAGGACATGCTCTCGAACCTCATGCCGACTCGGACGAAGCACCGCAAGGTCCGGGTGGCCGAGGCGCGGCGGCTCCTGGCCCAGGAAGAAGCGCAGAAGCTCATCGACATGGACGAGGTGGTGTCGCAGGCGATCCGCCGGGCCGAGAACTCGGGCATCGTCTTCCTGGACGAGCTCGACAAGGTCGCGGGCCGGGAAGGAGGTCATGGGCCCGACGTCAGCCGCGAAGGCGTGCAGCGTGACCTCCTCCCCATCGTCGAGGGGTCCTCCGTCACGACCAAGTACGGGGTCGTGCGCACCGATCACATCCTGTTCATCGCGGCCGGCGCCTTCCACGTCGCGAAGCCGTCGGACTTGATCCCGGAGCTGCAGGGCCGCTTCCCGATCCGAGTCGAGCTCGACCCCTTGACGCGCGACGATTTCGTCCGCATTCTTACCGAACCGCGGAATGCTCTGATCACGCAGTACGTGGAGCTCCTGAAGACGGAGCAGGTCATCCTCCGGTTCGTGCCGGAGGCGGTGGAGGCGATCGCGGAGATCGCGATGAGCGTGAATGCGAGTACCGAGAACATCGGCGCCCGGCGTCTGTACACGGTTATGGAAAAGCTCCTCGAGGAGATCTCGTTCAATGCGCCCGCCATGCCGGGCAAGGAGCTGACCATCGACGCCGGGTACGTCCACCATCGGCTCACCGAGATCACCCGCGACCAGGATCTGTCGCGGTACATCCTGTGATGGATCGGTGATGGCAGGGCGAGCCGCTGCCCAAGGCGAGGCGAGTTTGTGACGGACTCCCGGGTTGCCGAGATCCTGCTGGAGACGCTGCCGTACATCCGCGAGTTCCGCGGCAAGACCCTCGTCATCAAGTACGGCGGCGCCGCGATGGAGCGGGCGGACCTCAAGGAGCCGTTCGCTCTGGACGTGATCCTCCTGCGCCTGGTCGGCATCAACCCCGTGATCGTCCATGGCGGCGGCCCCCAGATCGGCGCCCTGATGAAGCGCCTCGGCAAGGAACCCAACTTCGTCGGCGGCATGCGCGTGACCGACGAGGAAACGGTCGAGATCGTCGAGATGGTGCTGGTCGGCAAAATCAACAAGGACATCGTCGGCCGCATCAACCACCACGGCGGCCGCGCGATCGGCCTCTCGGGCAAAGACGCCAGCCTCCTCCGGGCGCGCCGACGGCCGCATCGGCTCCCGAACGGCGACGAAGTCGACATCGGCCTGGTCGGCGAGGTCGAAGCGGTCAACACTGAGTGCATCCGGCTCCTCACGGACGACGGGTTCATTCCGGTCATCGCGCCCGTCGGGGTGGGGAGCGGCGGGGAGACCTACAACATCAACGCGGATCTCGTCGCCGGCGAGATCGCCGCCGCCCTCGGCGCCGAGAAGCTGATTCACCTCACCGACGTCCAGGGGATCCTCGACGTCGACCGCCGGCTCGTGAGCACGCTGACCCGCAAGGATGCGGAGCGGCTCGTCAACGAGGGCGTCATCGAGGGCGGGATGCTTCCCAAGGTCGAGTCGTCGCTCCGGGCGCTCGAGGGAGGGACCGCCAAGGCGCACATCATCGACGGGCGCCGGCCGCACGCGATCCTGCTCGAGCTGTTCACGCGCGAAGGCATCGGGACGGAAATCGTCCTGTGAGGTCGAGTCCGATGGACACCAAGACGCTCCTCGAATGGTCGGCCAAGTACCACACGCCGAACTACGGCAGCCGGGCCCCCATTGTGCTCGTGCGGGGCGACGGCGTCCGCGTGTGGGACTCCGATGGGCGCGAGTACCTCGACTTCGGCGCCGGCATCGCCGTCACCTCGCTGGGGCACTGCCACCCCCGCGTGACGGGCGCCATCCAGGAGGCGGCCGCGACCCTCCTGCACGTCTCCAACCTCTATCACGCGGCGCCGCAGATCCACCTGGCGAAGCTCCTCATCGAACACTCCTTCGCCGATCGCGTGTTCTTCTCGAACTCGGGCGCGGAGGCCAACGAGGCGGCGCTCAAGCTCGCCCGCAAGTACGCTCGCGAGCGGATCGCCTCCGACCGCTTCGAGTTCATCGCCACTCGCAATTCGTTCCACGGGCGCACCTTTGCGACCGTCGCCGCGACGGGGCAGGAGAAGTACCACCACGGCTTCGAGCCGCTCCCGCCCGGATTCAAGCACGTGGCCTACAACGACCTCCGGGCGATGGAGCGCGCGATCGACAATCGCACGGCGGCCGTCATCGTGGAATGTATCCAGGGCGAAGGAGGCGTGCACGTCGCCGACGAGGACTACCTGCGAGGGCTCCGGAAGCTCTGCGATCAGTCCGGCGCGCTCCTCATCCTCGACGAGATCCAGACGGGCGTGGCGCGAACCGGGCGGCTCTGGTGCTACGAACACTACGGCATCGAGCCGGACATCATGACGCTTGCGAAGGCCCTCGCCAACGGCGTCCCGATCGGCGCCATGCTGACGCGGGAGGAAATCGCCAGCGTCCTGGTCGCCGGCACGCACGGGTCGACCTTCGGCGGGACGCCGTTCGTGACCTCGGTGGCGCTGGCAACCCTCACGACGATCCTGGACGGGAAGCTCTGGGAGCGGGCCTCGCGCATGGGCCGGTACCTGATGGACGGTCTCCGGGCGATCCAGGCGTCGAACCCGACCGTCCGCGTCGTCCGGGGCAAGGGGCTCCTGATCGGCGCCGAGCTCTCGGCGCCCGTTGCGCCGGTCGTCGACGCCTGCCGGGAGGCCGGGCTCCTCGTACTGTCGGCCGGCGAGCGCGTGCTGAGGCTGACGCCGCCGCTGATCGTCGAGGAGCGCGACTGCGACCGCGCGCTCGCGATCATCGGGACCGCGCTCGGACCCGCCGGCTGATGCGGCATTTCCTGTCCACTGCCGACCTGACGCGCGACACCGCGCTCGGGCTCTTCGCACTCGCGGCGGACCTCAAGCAGCGGCGCAAGGCGGGGCAGCACTCCGAGCCGCTGGCCGCGAAGACGTTCGCGCTGATCTTCGAGAAGGCCTCGCTCCGGACTCGTGTGACCTTCGAGGTCGGCGTCATCCAGCTCGGCGGGCGGGCGGTCCACCTCGTCGGCCGCGACATCGGTCTCGGCACCCGCGAGTCCGTGCCCGACGTCGCGCGTAACCTCTCCCTGTGGGTGGACGGCATCATGGCGCGGGTCTACTCCCACGCGACGATCACCGCGCTCGCCCGCCACGCCACGGTCCCCGTGATCAACGGCCTCTCGGACCTCGAGCACCCGTGCCAGGCGCTGGCCGACTTCTTCACGCTCTGGGAGCGCGGCCTCGACTTCGGGACGATGCGCCTGGCGTGGATCGGCGACGGCAACAACGTCTGTCACTCGGTGATGATCCTTGGCGCGCTGCTGGGCGCTTCGATCGTCGTCGCCTGTCCACCCGGGTACGAGCCCGATGCGGGGGTGCAGGCGACCGTGCGCCGCCTCGGCGGACGGCTCGAGATCACCGAGGACGCGCGCGCGGCGGCGACGGGCGCTGACGTGCTCTACACCGATGTCTGGACGAGCATGGGGCAGGAGGCCGAGCAGGAGCAACGGCTCGAGGCTTTCAGCCGTTACCAGCTCAACGAGACGCTGGTCGACTTCGCCAAATCCTCGGCGCTCGTGATGCACTGCCTGCCGGCCCACCGGGGCGAGGAGATCACGGACGCGGTGCTCGACGGCAAGCGCAGCATCGTGCTGGAGCAGGCCGAGAACCGGCTCCACGCGCAGAAAGCCGTCATGCTGCGTCTCCTGGGAGGCTCGGTCGATGACCTCTGATCCCAAGCGGGTCGTGCTGGCCTACTCGGGCGGGCTCGACACCTCGGTGATCCTCCGGTGGCTGATCGAGCGCTACCGATGCGAGGTCGTGGCGTTCTGCGCGGACCTGGGGCAAGGGGAAGAGCTGATCCCGGTGCGGGACAAGGCGATGCGCACGGGTGCCGCGGCCGTCCACATCGTGGATCTGCGCGAGGAGTTCGTCCGCGACTTCATCTTTCCGATGCTCCGGGCCAATGCCGTCTACGAGGGCGCGTACCTGCTCGGGACCTCGATCGCGCGGCCGCTCATCGCCCGCGCGCAGGTCGAGATCGCCGCCAAGGAGGGCGCCGACGCCGTCGCGCACGGTGCCACCGGAAAGGGGAACGATCAAGTCCGGTTCGAGCTGACGTACGCGGCGCTCGCCCCGCAGCTTCGGGTGATCGCCCCGTGGCGGGAATGGGAGCTCACCTCCCGCACGGCGCTGATCGAGTTCGCGAGGCGCCACGACATCCCGGTGCCCGTGACGGTGGAGCGCCCCTACAGCACCGACCGGAACCTCTTCCACATCTCCTACGAAGGGGGCATCCTCGAGGATCCGTGGGCGGAGCCTCCCGCCAAGATGTTCCAGCTCACCAACGATCCGGAAGCGGCTCCGGATGTTCCGCTGGCGCTCGAGATCGCGTTCGAGCGGGGTGACCCCGTGGCCGTCGACGGCGAGCGTCTCGGAGGGGTGGCCCTGTTGACGCGGCTCAACCGGCTCGGCGGCGAGCACGGCATCGGCCGTGTCGACCTCGTGGAGAACCGGTTCGTCGGCATGAAATCGCGGGGTGTCTACGAGACGCCCGGTGGCACGATCCTGCACGTGGCCCGACGTGCGCTGGAGTCGCTCACGCTCGACCGCGAAGTGCTCCACCTGCGCGACTCGCTCGTGCTCCGCTACGCGGAAATGATCTATTACGGCTTCTGGTTCGCACCCGAGCGCCAGCTGCTGCAGTCCCTCGTGGACGAGTGCGCGCGCGACGTCACCGGCAGTGTGCGACTCAAGCTCTACAAGGGCACCGTCGCGGTCACCGGACGGCGGTCGCCGCGATCCCTCTACCGGACGGACTTCGCCACCTTCGAGGCCGACACCGTCTACCGGCAGCGCGACGCCGAAGGATTCATCAACCTGAACGCGCTCCGCCTCAAGATCCGCGCGCTCAGGGACCGCACCGTCTGATCCGTGCGGATCGACGTGGCTCCGACCGCCGAAGCGGTTGTCCCGGCCGATCTCGGCGGCGTGACCGCGCTGGTGATCGACGTCCTCCGCGCCTCGACGACGATCATCACGGCGCTCGCGAACGGCTGTCTCGCGATCGTGCCGGTCGCCGATCCCGTCGACGCCCGGCGACGCGCCGGCGAGCGGTGGGGCGACGGCGTGCTGGTGGCGGGCGAGCGGCACGGCGAGCCGATTCCGGGATTCGATCTCAGCAACTCTCCCCTGGAGTTTCGAACCGCCCACGTGCGGGGCAAGACGGTGTTCTTCACGACGAGCAACGGGACTCGGGCGCTCCTCGCGGCGCGGGCCGCCGCGGCGATCGGAGTGGCGGCGCTCGTCAACGTCACTGCGGCCGCGGCCTGGGCCGCCGGCGGGGGTCGCGATGTCGCGATCCTCTGCGCGGGCTCGCGCGGCGCCCGGTCCCTCGAGGACTGGGCGTGTGCCGGGCTCGCGGTGGACCGCATGCTCGCCACCGTGCCGACGGCGCTCCTCACGGAGGCCGCCCGCGACGCCCTGGACACGGGCCGGCGCTACGGCACGGACGTGGGCCGCCTCAAGCGGGACGCACCCTGGGCACGCCGACTGATCGCCGCGGGGCGGTCCGCGGACGTGGACGCGTGTCTGCGCCTCGACACAACGTCGCTGGTGCCCCGCTACGTGCCCGACGTTGACAAGATTGTGGGCGACCACCCATAATGATGGCGCTGATTCGTCCCGGCGACGGAGCTCCAGCGTGAACTTGCCGATCGGCCTCACCATGACTCGAATTATCGCGGTGCCGCTGCTCATCGTGTTCCTCATCTCGTCCTCCCGCGTTCACGCCGTGATCGCGGCGGCGATTTTCATCCTCGCCGCCATCACCGACTGGGCCGACGGGATGCTGGCGCGCCGGCGGAACCAGGTCACGACGCTCGGAACACTCCTCGATCCGATCGCCGACAAGCTGCTGGTGGCAGCGGCGCTGGTGTCGCTCCTGGCCATCGACAAGATCGATGCGTGGATCGTGGTGGTGATCGTCGGGCGGGAGCTGGCGGTGACCGGCCTTCGCGCCGTGGCGGCGTCGATCGGCGTCATCGTGCCGGCCTCGCGACTGGCGAAGTGGAAGACGGTGAGCCAGTACGTCGCGATCACCATGCTGATCGTCGAGAAAGGATTCGACCCGCCCGGATTCCATTGGGCGTCCACCGCAGCGCTGTGGGGCGCGCTCGGCCTCACGGTGATCTCCGCCGTCGACTACTTCTACCGATTCTTCCGGAAGGCCGACTACCGCGCGATCGTGCCGGGCGAAGAACGCTGGTCGTGAGCGCGACCCTCGCGATCGTCGCCGCGTATCTGATCGGCGCGGTGCCGATCGGCTATCTGATCGGACGCGCCTTCGGCGTCGCCGACATCCGGCGCCACGGGAGCGGTAACATCGGCGCCGCCAACGTGCTGCGGACGGCCGGACGTCTGCCGGCGCTCCTCACCCTCGGTGGGGACATCGCCAAGGGCTATGCGGCGGTGGCGCTCGGCGCGACGCTCGTGGGCGGCCCGTCCGGCGGCGATCCACGCGCTCCGGCAGCCTGCGCGGTCGCCGCCGTCATCGGGAATTGCTGGTCAGTTTTCCTCGGCTTCCGCGGCGGTAAGGGCGTCGCGACGGGACTCGGGACGCTCCTGCGGCTCGTCCCGTGGGCCATGTTGCCAGCGGCCGCCGTGTGGCTCAGCGTCACCGTCAGCTTCCGTTACGTCTCGCTGGGCTCGATCCTCGCCGCCCTGTGTGCGGCGCTCAGCGCCCTGCTGCTCGGCTATCCCGCACCATCCGTGCTCGCCGCGTTCGGCGTCGGAACGATCGTGGTGGTGCGCCACCACGCGAACATCGCCCGCCTGCTCGCGGGCCACGAGCCGAAGCTGGGACAACGGCGGACCTCGCCGTGAGCGTCGCGATCATCGGCGGCGGCAGTTGGGGCACAGCGCTGGCCATGCACGCCGCGCGGAGCGGAGCGGGGGTGCGTCTCTGGGCCCGCGAGCGCGAGGTCGTCGAGGCGATCCGCACCCGCCGCCGGAGCCCCTGGTACCTCGCCGACATCGACGTTCCACCTATGGTCGAACCGACGACCGACCAGGGCGAGGCGCTGCACGGGGCCACGCTCGTGATCGTCGCCGTGCCCTCCGAGTTCGTCGCGACGGTGCTGAAGGCGCTCCCGCCCATCCCCACGGACGTGCCGATCGTGTCGGCCACGAAAGGGCTCGATCCCGAGCGCCATCTGCGCATGAGCGAAGTGATCGTCGAGCGGTTTCCCGACGCGCGCGTGGCGGTGCTGTCGGGCCCGACCTTCGCCCGTGAGGTCGCGCTCGGGCGTCCGACCGCAGCGGTGATCGCGTCGCGGGACGACACCCTGGCCGCCTTGCTCCAGCGCCGTCTGGGCGCGCGCGAGTTCCGGCTCTACGCGAACCGGGACGTCGTCGGCGTCGAGACGGGCGGGGCGCTGAAGAACGTCATGGCCATCGCGACCGGAATCGCCGACGGGCTCGGGCTCGGCGAGAACGCGCGCGCGGCGCTCATCACACGCGGGCTCGCCGAGATGACGCGTCTCGCGGTGGCCCTCGGGGCCGTCTCCGGGACGCTCGCGGGCCTGGCCGGGCTCGGCGACCTCGTGCTGACCTGCACGGGGAGCCTCTCGCGCAACCGGCAGCTCGGCATGGCGCTCGCCAAGGGTGAGAGCACAGCGTCGGTCGAGCGCGAAACGCGCATGATCGCCGAGGGTGCGCGCACGGTCACTTCGGCGCTGGCGCTCGCCCGCCGCCACGCGGTGAGCCTGCCGATCTGCCACGAGGTCGGCGCTGTCCTCTTCGAGGACAAGCCACCGGCGGACGCTCTGGCTTCGCTCCTCGAGCGGCCCGTCAAGCGGGAGGACCGCTAGCGCGATGCCGGAGCTGCGCAAGGACCCGGTGGTCGGGCGCTGGGTCATCATCGCGACGGATCGCGCGCGGCGGCCGTCCGACTTCGTGGCAGACCCGGTGCGGCCGCGCGTGTCCGCGTGCGCGTTCTGCGAGGGCCATGAGGCCCAGACACCGCCCGAGATTCTCGCCGAGCGACGCCCGGGCAGGGAGCCGAACGGCCCGGGCTGGACGTATCGCGTCGTGCCGAACAAGTTTCCCGCGCTCAGGATCGAGGGCGACCTCGAACCGTCCGGCGAAGGCCTCTTCGACAAGATGACCGGGGTCGGCGCCCACGAAGTGGTGATCGAGACACCCGATCATGCCGCCTCCCTCGCTTCCCTGCCGCTCGACGCCGTCGCCGACGTGCTGCTCGCGTGTCGCGAGCGCATGCTCGATCTCAAGAAGGACCCGCGGTTCGCGTACGTCCTCGTGTTCAAGAACCACGGCGAGGCGGCGGGGGCGTCGCTCGAGCACCCCCACTCCCAGCTGATCGCGACGCCCATCATCCCGATCATGGTGTCGGAGGAGCTCGCCGGCTCGGCGCAGTACTACGCGTTGAAGGAGCGGTGCGTCTGGTGCGACATGCTCCGGCAGGAGCGACGCGACGGCCGACGCCTCATCCTGGAATCCCAGGGGTTCGTGACATTGGCGCCGTTCGCGCCGCGGTTCCCGTTCGAGACGTGGATCCTCCCCGTCGGCCACCGGGCAGCCTTCGAGGACTCCACCGACGACGAGCTGCGTGGGCTGGCCGGCGTGCTCGGCGAGTTCCTCCGTCGCATGAACCAGGTGCTCGGCGACCCGCCCTTCAACTTCATGTTGCACACAGCGCCTTTCCGCGAGGTCCCGCGCGAGTCCTTTCACTGGCACCTCGAGATCATTCCCAAGCTCACGCGGGTGGCCGGATTCGAGTGGGGCAGCGGGTTCTTCATCAACTCGGTGCCCCCCGAGGACGCTGCCGAGGCTCTGAAAGGCGAGGGCGGGCCGATCGTGATAACATCACCGGCTGTGGCGCGGGAATAGCTCAGTGGTAGAGCACGACCTTGCCAAGGTCGGGGTCGCGGGTTCGAATCCCGTTTCCCGCTCCAGCCCCTTTTGCGAGCCCTCCTTCGGGGCGGCGTAGCCAAGTGGCTAAGGCGGAGGTCTGCAAAACCTCTACTCAGCGGTTCGAATCCGCTCGCCGCCTCCAAGTCACCAACCCCTAGGGGAGTTCCTGGAGAGCCGACATGGCCGAGGCTATCAAGCGGGTAGGGCCTCCGAAGGCGACCGACCTCAAGGGTGACGAGTTCACCTGGACCATCCAGCTCAGCGCGGCACCGTCTCGTGAATGGTCCCGGCTCTTCTCGGAGCCGACAGAATCCACAGTCCTCTGTCATCCGCGGCGCCTCGGCATGATGCACCAGGCCCTGGTCTTCAAGTCCGACGAAGGGCATCTGTCGACCTGGGTCCAGTACATCGACAAGTGGATCGGCGGCGCGAACAAGAGCATGGAGGCGCAAGAAGAGGCCGAGAAGCAGCGGAAGGCCAAGGCGCTCGCCGAGGAAGAAGACAAGCAGCGCCGCATCCGCGAGGTCAACGAGAAGATCAAGAGTCTCTGAACCTGGATGTGGGGGCGTGGCGAAACGGCAACCGCCGAGGACTTAAAATCCTCTGTCCGCAAGGACTTGCAGGTTCGACTCCTGCCGCCCCTACCATCTGCACCGACCCAGCTTCCCGCCGGTCTCGGAGCTACACAGTTTCCGGCCTACAGCTACCTGCTCGGGATGTACCTGGGTGATGGGTACATCTGCCGCACGCGCCGGACGTAGCGCTTCCACGTCTCGCGGCACCAGCACCAGGGCCCGGTCATCGGCCAGGTCGCAGAAGCAATCGCGATGCTGCGGCCCGGCCGCCCGGTCGGCGTCCGCCGCCGGGGCGTCGTCGCGATCGTCAATGCGTACTCGAACGCCTGGCCAGTGCGTTTGCGCCGCACGGCGCCGGCCGGTAGCATTTGCGAGCGATTGTCCTCGAGCCGTGGCAGTGGAGCATCGTGAAGCAACATCCCGCGGCGTTTGTCCGCGGATGTATCGAATCGGCCGGTTGCCGCCACCGGCGCGTCGTGGCGGGCCGCAACGATCCCGCCCATTCGTTCACGAATCATTCGGAAGACATCCTCCGACTATTCATGCGGGCGTGCGGCATGATCAACCTACACCCGCGGCGCGCCAATCGAGTCACCGCTTCGAACGCGCGACGCGCGGACGTTGCCAAGCTCGACCGCGTCCCGGGAGACGGCCGCGACGACGCCGTCCCCAGCACCAATTATTTATTCGCAAATAATTATTCGCAAATCCCCGTGGTATCCTGCGATGCGTGTTTTCCCTCGCGATGAGCTCTCCCGGCGCGATCGCCTTCCAGCTTGGCCCGATCGTCATCCGCTGGTACGGCATTCTCATGGCAACGGCGATCGTCGTCGGGCTCTGGCTCGGTCACCGCCGGGCCCGGCGCGAAGGGCTACCGGACGACGACATCATCAGCGTCGGACAGTGGGCGATCCTGGCCGGCCTCGTCGGCGCGCGGCTCTACGAGGTGGTCTTCAACTGGGACTATTACGGCCGCTACCCGTCGAAGATCATCGCCGTCTGGGAGGGCGGGCTGGCCATGCACGGCGGCTTGATCGTGGGACCACTCGTCGGCATCTGGCTCGCGCACCGGTGGAACGTGCCGATCCTGCGCGGAATCGATATCGCGGCGCCCTCGATGGTGCTCGGGCAGGCGATCGGCCGTTGGGGGAACTTCTTCAACGAGGAAGCCTTCGGTCGTCCAACCGACCTGCCGTGGAAGCTCTACATCTCGCCCGAACACCGTCCCCTCGGCTACGCCCAGTACGAGTACTTTCACCCGACGTTCCTCTACGAGTCGCTCTGGGACTTCGCGGTCTTTTTGCTGCTCGTCGGATGGCTGCGCCCGAGGCTCGCGGCCCGCCCGGGGGCGCTCTTCTTCGCCTACATCGGTCTCTACTCGGTCGGCCGCTTCGCCATCGAAGCGCTGCGGCTCGACAGCTTCTGGCTTGGCCCGATCCGCGTCCCGCAACTCGCGAGCGTCGTCGGTGTGCTCGTCGCGGTGGTCGGGATGACCTGGACGAGCCGCCGCTCCACATCGCCGGTCACGGGGTAGTCGAGAAGGACAGTCGCATCTCGACGCGCGTCGCCCGACTCAAGCCGCTGGCCGTGATCAAGGGATGATGCGCCGCGTGGTACACTAACGCGATGTCCTGGTCACTGAAGAAGAAATCCCAGGCCCTGCTCGCCGCCGAGCAGGGGACCATCCGTAAAGACTGGGGCGGAAGGATTTCCGTCGCCCTCGTCTATCCCAACACTTATGCGGTCGGAATGTCGAACCTCGGCTTCCAGACCATCTACCGCCATCTCAACGCGATTCCCGACGTTGTCTGCGAGCGCGTGTTCGTGCCCGATGCCGAGGACGCGGACGAGATGCGCCGCTCGGCCACGCCGCCCTTCTCGCTCGAGTCGCGCCGGCCGCTCACCGACTTCCACCTCGTGGGATTTTCGGTGACCTACGAGGGCGACTACATCAACGTCCTGCGTCTGCTCGCCATGGCCGGAATCCCGCTGCGCGCCGCCGCGCGACGGGCCCACGATCCACTGGTGCTGATGGGCGGCGTGTGCGCCTTTTCGAACCCCGAGCCGATCGCGCCGTTCATGGACTTCGTGGTCGTGGGCGAAGGTGAGGAGCTGGTCGTCGAGCTCATCGCCGCCTACCGTGAGGGCTACCGCGACCGCGAGGCATTCCTCACATCGCTGACGACGCTGGACGGCATCTACGTCCCTGGGGGGTACGACGCCGCGTACGGCGCCGACGGAACGCTGGCGGCGATGGCCCCGCGCGACGGGGCGCCCGAGGTGGTCGTCAAGCGACGGCTCCGGAACGTGAACGCGTTCGAGACGGTCGCCGCGGTGAAAACGCCACACGCCGAGTACGGCCACATGGCGCTCCTCGAGGTGGGCAAGGGCTGTGGGCGCGGATGTCGCTTCTGCCTCGAGGGGCAGGTGTACCGTCCCGTGAGACATCGGAGCGTCGAGGCGCTCCGCGAGACGGTTGCACGGATGGCCGCGAGCGGTGAGCGCCGCGTGGGGCTCGTCGGCGCATGCGTGTCGGACTATCCGTGGCTCGGCGAGCTGCTGAAGATCATCGAGGAGAACGGGCTGGAGCTCTCGATTTCCTCGCTCCGCGCCGACAGTCTGACGGAAGACCTGGTGACGGCGCTGGCCCGCGGTGGGCACCGCACGCTCACCATGGCGCCAGAGGCGGGAACCGAGCGGCTGCGGTGGGCGGTTCGCAAGCCGATCAGCGACGCGCAGCTCATGAGCGCGTGTGATCTCGTCCGGTCTCACGGCATCCCCAATCTGAAAACATATTTCATGATCGGTCAGCCGACCGAGACGAGCGAGGACGTCGAGGCGATTGTCGACCTGGCCGAACGGATGCTCGAGCGGCTGCGTGTGCTCGACGCCTCGGGCCGGCCCTTCGGCCGCCTCACATTGTCGATTTCCTCGTTCGTCCCCAAGCCCTGGACGCCGTTCCAGTGGGCGCCGTTCGACGGCGCGGAGTCGCTCCAGGTGAAGCTCGAGATCATCAAGCGCGGCGTGCGCCGATTCTCCAACGTCCGCGTGCTTCACGAGAACCCGCGCGAGGCAGCGCTCCAGGCGCTGCTCGCCCGGGGCGACCGGCGCGTCGGCGATTTTCTGGAGCTGGCGGCTTCGTACGACGGGGACTGGCGCCGAGCGCTCCGGGAATGGGAGGGGGACGCCGCGTTCTATACGACACGCCGCCGGTCCACCGGCGAGCGGATGCCGTGGGATCACTTCGATGTCGGCGTCAAGAAGGCCGGACTGCTCCGCGAGTGGGAGCGGGCGCACGCGGAGAGCGCCGTCGCGGTCGGAGCGCGTTGATGATGGTCCAGGACGTTCATCAGCGCGCGCTCCGGAACCTCCGGGTCTCGGTGACCGACCGCTGCAATCTCCGCTGCGCGTACTGCATGCCGGAAGAGGACTACGTCTGGCTCCCGCGCGAGCAGATCCTCCACTTCGAGGAAGTGAGCGCGCTCGCCGATATCTTCCTGGACCTGGGCGTCGACAAGATCCGGCTCACCGGCGGCGAGCCACTCCTACGGCGCGACCTCCCAGCGCTCATCCGGTTGTTGGCGGACAAGCCGCGCCTCCGCGATCTCGCGATCACCACCAACGGTGTCTTGCTCGCTGAGCAGGCGAGCTCGCTGAAAGAAGCCGGGCTCCACCGTGTCACCGTGAGCCTCGACACGCTGCGGCCGGACCGCTTCACCGCGCTCACGCGGCGTGCCAACCACGCGCAGGTCCTCGAGGGCATCGCAGCCGTCCCGGCCGCGGGCTTCGCCGGGACCAAGCTCGACACCGTCGTCATGCGCGGCGTCAACGACGACGAGCTCGCCGAGCTGATCGAGTACGGCAAGACGGTACCGGCCGAGATCCGCTTCATCGAATACATGGACGTCGGGGGAGCGACGCGCTGGTCGATGGACAAGGTCGTGAGCCGCAGCGAGATGCTCGAGCTGCTGGGTCGACGATACGGACCGATCGAGCCGGTGGTCGAGGAGAGCACGGCGCCCGCCGACCGCTACGCGCTTCCCGACGGCACGGTCTTCGGCATCATCTCGTCGACGACCGAGCCGTTCTGTGCCAGCTGCGACCGGAGCCGCCTCACCGCCGACGGCATGTGGTACCTCTGCCTCTACGCGCAGCAGGGCATCGATCTCCGAGAGCCGCTCCGCCGCGGAGGCTCGCGAGACGAGCTGAAGGCGTTGATCGTCGCCGGGTGGAAGCGGCGGGCGGATCGTGGGGCCGAGCAACGCCTGCGGCTTCGGGATCGAACGCCCCTCGTGCAGATCGGTCGCCTGCGCGAAGATCCGCACCTGGAGATGCACACGCGGGGCGGGTAGCGCCGCGAGGAGGGGAAGCCGTGAGCGCCGCTGACACGAAGATCGACGTCCAGGAGCGCGGGGCCGACGGGCAGACCTGCGACCGGCGGCTCTTCATGCAGCTGCAGGCGTTCGGCGGCTGCCTGGATGCGAAGCCGCTGCTCCGGGTCCTCGAGACGAGCCGTATCGAGGCGGTGCTCTACCAGGACGTCAACGACGCGCGGGGCGTTGGCGTGCTGGCGATCAGCGAGGACCCGGTCTTCTTCGTGACGGCCCTGCGTGAGGTGCTCAACGCTGATCCCTTCGCCGGCCTGGTGCAGAAACCCGAGCTGACCATGCTCGGGCGGCGAGCACAGCGTGCTGGGCCGCGCCTACGGCGACGCCGACCTCGCCCACGATATCCGCCTCGCGTGCCACGGGCTCGACGTCAACGATAACGATTTCGTCATCGGTCTCGTCGGCCGCCACTTGCATCCCCTTTCGCACCTCGTGCAGGCCATGCGGAAGACCGTCCAGACCTCGCAGTACATCCAGACGCTCGGCCCATTCTTCGTCGGCCACGCGCTCTGGCAGAGCCCTTCGACGCCTCGCACCTGAGGGGCGCGTTCCGCACCTGAGCGGAGGGTCACCGGGCCGGCGTGGTGACGAAGATTCGATGCGACGCACGTAGCTGCGCCTCGTCGCAGATCGCAAAGCCGGCCTGCGCCAGCAACCACCGCCAGTCCTCGGTCGTGTATTTGTTGTGCACCGGAAAGAGGCGAAAGCCGCGACGCCGACTCTCGGCCTCTCCCTCCTTCAAGACGTCTCGGCGCCACGCCAGGTAGGTCGAAAGCGGCTGGCGAAGCCAATCGTGCAGCAAGAAGATGCCGCCGGGGGCCAGCGTCCGCCGGATCTCGGCCAGCGCCGGGAGCGGCTCGTCGAAGACGTGCAGCACCGATGACATGGTCACCAGATCAACGCTGCCGGGGGCGTGTGGGAGCGGTTGCGTGGCCACATCGTGGAGCGCCAGCGTGGCCTTCGCCGCGCCGTAGGAGAGTTGCTGACCGTAGGCAATCATCGCCGGAGTGACGTCGTAGCCGTAGAGCGTCGCACCCGGATGGCGCCCCCCGAGATCGCGCAGAAGGAGTCCCGGCCCACACCCCAGGTCGATCATCACCGGGCGCGGCGGCAGATGGGACCCGATGCGAGTGGTGAAGAAAGTCCAGAATTCCTGCCCGAAGCGCTCCGGGTGCGTCTCGACCATTCGCTGGAGTAGATCTTCGTCCGATGACCCGCCGAGAGATTGATGGGTCGGCACAGCCCTTCCCCCATGAAGACCGCGTCACGTCGGTGCTCGCTCCTCCGAGGGGCCGGCACGAGGCCCCAGGGCGCGATCCGCCGAGTCTAGCGCGGCGGTGTTCACTCGTCACTCGACTCCGCCACGCCGGTCGTGGGAGGATGACGCCGTGCGATGGGCCGAACCGTAGCGGCCGTGGGCGTCGGGACACGACGAAGGACCCTCGCCCTCGCGGTCCCACTCGCCGGCCTCACCGCGGGACTGTTCCTGCCCCCGGTGCTGGTCGGCCTTCCGCTGGCCGGCCAGCGGGCGCTGATCGTCACGCTGATCACGATCCTGCTCTGGACGGGCGAGCTCCTCGAGCCTGGTGTCGCGGCCCTCGTCGGTGTGACGCTCCTGGCGCTCAGCGGCGCCACGCGAAGCCTCCGCGATGCGCTGCAAGGCTTCGCCAATCCCGTGCCCTTCTTCCTGATCGGCGTGCTGACGATGGGCGTCGCCGTAGTGCGCAGCGGGCTGGCCGAACGTCTCGCTCGAACGATCCTGGAGCGCGCACGGGGGCGGAGCCTGGCGGTCTATCTCCAGCTGGTCCTTTCGTTCCCCGTGTTGACGTTCCTGCTGCCCTCCGCGACGACGCGCTCCGGGATCCTCATCCACATCTACGACGAGGTGTTCACCCTGGGCGGGGTCCAGCGCGGCGCCGAGGTCGCGAAGGCCATCATGCTGGCGCTCGCGTCGATCAACCGCCTCGCCTCGACCACGCTCCTGACTGGCGGCATCACGCCGGTCATGAGCGCGGCCATCATCGGCGGGATGTCGTGGACGGGCTGGTTCACGCTGATGGCGGTGCCCTACTATGCGATTCTGCTCCTGGGCGGCGTGCTCACGTATGCCCTCTACCGCCGGGGCTTCGCCCGAGGGCTGCCGATGCCCGAGCCCGCCCATCGCCGGCCCATCTCAGGGACCGAGTGGCGGACGATCGTGATCATCCTGAGCGCGTCGGCCCTGTGGCTCACCGACGGCATCCATCATCTCGATCCGGCGCTTCCGGCGATGCTGGCGTTCGCCGCGCTGCTCACGCCGGGCCTGGGCCCGCTCGTCTGGCCGGATCTCGACCGGGGCATCGGATGGTCGAACTTCTTCGTCATCGCGGCGTCGATCTCGCTCGCCCACGCGCTCGTCACCAGCGGCGCCGCGCCGTGGCTCGGACGTGTCCTGGTGGGCGGCCTGCCCGCGCTCGGCGACAGCGCGCTCCCCGTCGTGATTCTGCTCATGCTCGGGGCGACCTTGCTGCGCGCGGTGGTGCCGAACATCTCGGGGTTCCTGGCCCTGGCGCTGCCCATCGCGATGTCGGTCGGGCGGGAGGCGGGCATCAATCCGCTGGTGTGCGCGCTGGTGGTGATGATCACCGGCGACGCGGTGGTCTACTACCCGGCACAGAGCTCGTCGGCGCTCGTCATTTACGAACGCGGGCACGTGTCGGCCGGTGAGGTGCTTCGGTTCGGACTCTGGATGACGCTGGTCGGCTGGGTGGCGATCCTGGTCGTGGCACTGCCGTGGTGGGCCCTCGTCGGCGAGCCGCTCAGGGTGCGATAGCGGATGCCTAGGGAAGGGGAGCGGGTAGCTCGGACTCGCCCATCAGATAGAGATCGACGCCCCGCGCCGCCGAACGGCCTTCCGCGATCGCCCACACGATCAGCGACTGGCCGCGCTGCATGTCGCCGCACGCAAACACGCCCGGCGCGCTCGTCATCCAGGTCGCGTCGCGCCACACGTTGCCGCGCTCGGTGAGCGTGACGCCGAGATCGCTCAGCATCCCCGGGCGCTCGGGCCCGAGGAACCCCATCGCCAGCAGGACCAGCTCCACCTCCAGCGCGAACTCGCTCCCCGGGATCGGCGTGAACGCCAGCCGACCGCCCTCGTGCACCATGTCGACCTTCACCGCTTCGAGCGCGCGGACGTGACCGTGCGCGTCGCCGAGGAAGCGTTGGGTCGCGACCGCATAGACGCGCTCGCCACCCTCCTCGTGAGCGCCCGACACGCGGAAGATGTTGGGCCACTGTGGCCACGGGTTGTCCGCGGCGCGCTCGTCGGGCGGCCGCGGCAAGAGCTCGAACTGGTGGACGGCGCGCGCACCCTGGCGGTGCACGGTGCCGAGGCAGTCGGCGCCCGTGTCGCCCCCACCGATGATGACGACCGGCTTGCCCTGGGCCGTGATGAATTGCTCGTCGGCGATCACGTCGCCCTCGCAGCGCTTGTTCTGGAGCGTCAGGTACTCCATCGCGAAGTGGATGCCCCGGAGCTCACGCCCGGGCACCGGGAGATCACGCGGCCAGCAGGCACCGCCAGCCAGGACGATCGCGTCGAAGTCGCGGCGCAGCGTTGCGACGGGCACGTTGACACCGACGTGCGAGTTCGTGCGGAAGACGACGCCGTCCTTCGCCATGATCTGGAGCCGCCGGTCGACGAACCGCTTTTCCATCTTGAACTCGGGGATGCCGTACCGCAGCAGGCCGCCGATCCGGTCGTCCCGCTCGAAGACGGTCACCGTATGGCCGGCGCGATTCAGCTGCTCGGCGGCGGCGAGACCCGCCGGTCCGGAGCCCACGACGGCGACCCGCTTGCCCGTGCGGACGGCCGGCGGCTGGACGCCGACCCAGCCTTCGTCGAACGCACGCTCGATGATCGCCAACTCGACGCCCTTGATCGTCACTGGATCGTCGTTGATACCCAGCACGCAGGCCCCCTCGCACGGCGCCGGGCAGAGCCGTCCCGTCCATTCCGGGAAGTTGTTCGTCGCGTGCAGGCGGTCGAGCGCCTCGCGCCAGTGGTTCTTGTAGACCAGGTCGTTCCAGTCCGGGATGATGTTCCCGAGCGGGCAGCCCTGGTGGCAAAAAGGAATGCCGCAGTCCATGCAGCGCGCCGCCTGCTTGGTCAGGTCCTCGACCGGATAGGGAAGGTAGTACTCCTTCCAGTCGTGGATACGCTCGGTGACGGGGCGGGCGGGCGGCTTCTTCCTCTTGATCTCGAGGAAGCCGGTGACCTTACCCACTGCCGGTCCCGACGAGCTCGGCGAAGGTCGGCTGGCGCCCCTCGGCGTGCGCGCGAGCCTCGGCCATGAGCACGCGCTTGTAGTCCCTGGGCATGATCTTGACGAAGCGTGTCTGCACGTCGATCCAGTCGCGCACGATGCCGGCGGCGTAGGTCGAGCCGGTGGACTCGATGTGGCGCCGGATCAGGTCCCGCACCAGGCTGATCTCCTCGGGCTGGTCGAGCCGTTGCACGTCCACCATCCCGAGGTTGCACCGGCCCTTGAAGTCGCCGTCCACGTCGAGCACGTACGCGACGCCGCCGGACATCCCGGCCGCGAAGTTCCGCCCGGTCCGTCCGAGCACGACGACTCTCCCACCCGTCATGTACTCGCAGCCGTGGTCGCCCACACCCTCGACCACCGCGTGGACGCCGCTGTTGCGCACGCAGAAGCGCTCACCGGCCACGCCGCGGACGTACGCCTCGCCGCTCGTCGCGCCGTAGAGGGCGACGTTACCGATGAT
>QHSV01000314.1 GCA_003221655.1 Candidatus Rokuibacteriota bacterium | reverse complement strand
GGAGGCGCGGATCTTCCACGCGGCGCACGGACTGTCCAATGGCGAATTTTTCGACGGTCACGGGTTCACTCATGATGGTGCGGCAGTATACGCGAGGTAACGAGCCGCGAAAAGGGTCGGAACATCGGGCCGCGCGTGGCGGAGCCCGCCTCATGATGATCAACCCGCGGCTCAAGAAGAGCCGACGCCGGAGACGATCTCGCTGGCGAACCGTTCGAGCTGCTCGAGATCGGCATCGCAGGTGGCCAGGACCATGTCCTGGATCCCGGCGGCCTCCAGGTCGCGGATGCGCTCGACGATCTCGCGCGTCGTGCCCAGGAAGTAGGACTGCTGCAGGTGCTCGAACGACCGATGGGTGCCCATCACCCGCTCGAAGGCGGGCCGCTGGAGCTTCAGCGCCTCCTCACGGTCGGTCGTGTTCACGAGGTGAGCGAAGTTCAGGTGGCCATAGCGTAACGTGTCCGGGTCGCGTCCGATCTGTTGCAGGTACGCACGAATCGCCTGGACGTCGTCCTTGACCATCTGCTGGCTTCCGGCGGCGCGGGCGAGCCAACCGTCGGCGCTCGCGATCCGAGCCAGCACCGCAGGGGCAATGTAGGGCTTGTCGGGGGAGAGCCCCGTCTGGATCTTCGAGCCCCCGCCCGCCCAGAGCTCGGGGAACCGCGGCAGCAACGGCTCGATCGACACGCGCTCGAAGCGATAGTAGCGCCCGGCGAAGCTCACGTCGCGCCTGGTCAGGAGCATGCGCAGAGCGGCGATCATCTCGTCGGTGCGGCGACCGCGCTCGCCGAGCCGCATGCCGAGCGATTCGAACTCGTGCCGGTCCCAGCCGGGTCCGACGCCGAGCACGAAGCGCCCGCCCGACAGGTGCCAGAGCGTCTGGATCTCACGGGCCAGGGTGACCGGATGGTAGTAGGGCAGGATCAAGAGCCCGGTGGCCAGGCGGATTCGAGTCGTGACGCTGGCGGCGTGGGCCAGGCAGAGAAGGGGCGACATCCACACCGTGCCGTAGAGACCCGGCGCCTCCAGGAAGTGCTCGGCCACCCAGAGCGCGTCGAAGCCGAGGCCCTCGGCCTTTCGAGCGAACTCCTTGACGCGTGCGGCCTGATCGAAGCCGAGATCGCGCCACGCGAAGGTGGGCAGGTACACGCCGAAGCGCATTGGTTCCGCCTCTGTCTGCTGATACCGCGCTGATCACGGGGCCGTCAAGCACGAATGCGGCGCCGACGTTGACAATATCGCGCTGTCCTCCTAAGGTCACGTACGCCCGACCGCACGGCGGTGCAAGGAGGAGCGGCATGGAAGAGCGTGTCTCGTTCGTCTCCGACGGCCTAAAGCTCGCTGGCGTGCTGCACGTGCCCGACGGACGCGGTCAGCGCGAGCGCCGGCCCGCCTTCCTGGTCCTGCACGGGTTCGGCAGCAACAAGGACAGCGGCGGCAGCGTGGCCACCGCGAAGATGTTCGTGGATTTCGGGTACGCGGCGCTCCGCTTCGACATGCGTGGCTGCGGCGAGAGTGAGGGCGTTCGCGGACGGGTGATCTGCCTGGAGCAGGTCGAGGACACGCGGAGCGCGCTCACGTTCCTCGCGAGCCGGCCCGAGATCGATCCCGATCGCATCGGCGCGATGGGGGCGAGCTTCGGCGCTGCGGTGGCCGTCTACACCGCGGGCGTGGACCAGCGGGTCGCCGCGTGCGTCTCGGCCGGCGGCTGGGGCGACGGAGAGAAGAAGTTTCGCAAGCAGCACGAATCGCCCGAGGCCTGGAGGCGGTTCGCCGCCATGCTCGAGGAGGGCCGGCGGCGCCGAGAGCGGACGGGTGAGTCGATCATGGTCCCGCGCTACGACATCGTCCCGATTCCGCCCGCCCTGCGGGGGAACGTCGCATCGGGCTCGATCATGGAGTTTCCGTTCGAGGTGGTCGAGAGCATGTACGCGTTCAAGGCCAACGACGTGGTCGGCAAGATCTCACCGCGGCCGCTCCTGCTCCTGCACCCCGCGAACGACTCCGTCACCCCCACCGAGCAGTCGATCGATCTCTTCCGGCATGCCGGGCAGCCCACCGACCTGCATCTGGTGGCGGGAGTCGATCACTTCGTGCTCTCGGAGCGCAACACGCTGGTCATCACGCTCGTGCGCAACTGGCTCGACAAGTACTTCCCGGTGTCTTCCCCATCGCGATGAGCGAATCGGCCCGCGCGGGCGCGGCGGCCACGACCACCACGGCCGACGCTCTCCGGCGCTTCACGCGAGACGTGTTCCTGCGGGCCGGGATGTCGGACGTGGACGCCGCGACCGTGGCCGACGTGCTGGTCTGGGCGGACCTGCGCGGCGTGGATTCGCACGGTGTGTCGCGGATTCCGATGTACCTGAGGCTCATCGACGACGGCGACCTGAACTTGCGGCCGGCCATCAAGATCGGGACCGAGACTGCGGCCTCGGTCCTCGTCGACGCGGACCGCGCCGCCGGGCCGATCGCGATGACCCTGGCGATGGGCGCGGCCTTACGGAAGGCTCGCGACGCCGGCGTCGGCCTCGCCCTGGTGAGGGCGACCACGCACACTGCGGCGCTCGGCTACTACACGCTGATGGCGGCGCAGGAAGGCATGGCGGCGATCGCGCTGGCCGCGTCGGGTCCCTTCATGGCGTATCACGGCACGCGCGTCGCCGGCGTGTCGACGAACCCGATCTCGATCGCGGTTCCCGGGGGAGAGCACGGGCCGGTGGTCCTCGACATGTCGACGGGCGTCGTCGCCCGGGGAAAGCTCGTTCAGGCCCGGAAGATCGGCCAGCCGATCCCCCCGGGATGGGCCCTGGACCGGAACGGCAATCCGACGACCGATCCCCAGGAAGCGCTGATCCCGCTGCCGCTGGGCGGCCCCAAAGGATCGGGCCTGTCGCTGATGATCGAGCTCATCACGAGCCTCGTCGTGTCGAACCCGATCATCGCCGGGGCGCTCGAGGGCGCGGCCGACGGCAACCGGCATCGGCAGAACGGCCTCGCGCTCGCCATCAACCTGCGCCGCTTCGGCGAGCCCGAAGCGTTCCGAGCCGAGGTCGACCGCCTGATCACCGCGCTGAAGGCGCTGCCTCACGCAGCCGGCGTCGGCGAGGTCCTCATGCCCGGCGAGCGCGCCAGCCGCACGCTCGCCGAGCGTACCCGCGACGGCGTCCCGCTGCCCCGCGCGATCGTCGAGGAGCTCCGAGGCGTGGCCGCCCGGTTCGGCGTGACGATGTTTCCGTCAGCGCTCTAGCGCTTCCGGGTTCGCGACGTTGATCGGCTTGCCGCTCGCGTAGGCGAGGATCTGGTCGAAAATCCCGGTGAACATGTGCTCCAGGCCGTCGCGCTCGACGTATCCGAGGTGCGGCGCGCAGATGACATTGTCCATGGCCAGCAAAGGATGCCGGCCGCCGAGCACCGGCTCCTCCTCGAAAACATCGACGGCGGCCATTCCCGGTCGCCCGGCGCGCAGCGCGGCCTCGAGCACCCCCGGCGCGATCAATCCGGCCCGGCTGGTATTGACGATGAGCGCCGTCGGCTTCATGCGGCCGAGATCGGCGGCCGTGACGATACCGCGGGTCGCGTCGATCAGCCGCAAGTGCAGCGACACCACGTCGGACTCCGCGAACAGGGCGTCCTTGCTCGCCGCGACCGTGAAACCGTCCTTACGGGCCTGGGTGACCGAGTTTTCGCGTCCCCACGCGAGCACGTTCATCCCGAAGGCCTTGCCGTAGCCGGCCACGACGGCGCCGATCTTGCCGTAGCCGTAGATCCCGAGCGTCTTGCCGCGAAGGCCGATCCCGATGGGGTACGCCTGCCACTTGCCGGCCTTGAGCGCCGCCATTTCTTGAGGTATGCGCCGGAAGGCGGCGATGACGAGCCCCCAGGTCAGCTCGGCAGTCGCGTACGACGGCCGGCCGGGACCGGTCTGCGACGACACGACGACACCGCGCCGGGTGCAGGCGTCGACGTCGACGTGCGGAAAGACGCCCGCCTGGCTGATCAGCCGGAGCTTGTCCAGGCGCTCGAGCAGCGGCGCACGGATCGGCGTGCGCTCGCGGATCAACACCAGCGCCTCGGTGTCCTTCAGCCGCCCGGCGAGCGTGTCGACGTCCTTGGTGTGATCGTTCCAGATCGTCACCTTGTGGCCGGCGACCTTGGAATAGCACGCCAGCGTTCGGATCGTGTCCTGGTAATCGTCGAGGATCGTGATGTTCATGTCCGGTCGCTCCATCCCTGATCGGCTTTGACGGCGAGGAACTCCCCATTGCCCACGGGCACGAGACTCGTGACGAACTCGACATCGGCGGAGACCAGCGCGACGAACGGCGCCATCTCGGCCGGATGCGAGGTCGCATTGTCGACCACCAGCAACCCTCCGGGCCGGAGCGCGCGCTTGAGGTCAGGCCACCAGCCAGGGTACTGCGGGCGCTCCGAGTCGAGGAAGATGAGATCGAAGGCGCTGGCGGCGGCGCGCTGGAGCACACGGCCGGCGTCGTCCTGAACGAGCGAGATGCAGGCGCCGAGGCCCGACCGGCCGAAGGTCGCCTTGGCCAGCCCGATCTTGTAGTCGGACATCTCCACCGTGGTCACCGCCCCACCGATCGCTCGCGCGGCGCTCGCGAGCCAGAGTGTCGAGTAGCCGTTGGACGTGCCGATCTCCAGCACTCGCCGGGCCAGCGTGGCCCGGATCAGCACCGCCAGGAACTCGCCGGTGTCCCGCGTGATGTTCAGCATCCGGCGCGGCCGTTCGGTCGTGGCGCCGTCATTGGCCTTCCCGAATTGCTCCAGCTCGGTCAGCAGCGTGTCCAGCGGCTCCGTCAAAGAGTCCTCCCGCGTGACGACTCGAGAGCCTAACACGGTCGCGACCGCGCGGGAGATTGCCTTCCCGACCGCCCGCGTGGGACAGTAGCGAGCCATGCAACTCCGCGCCCACGGCATCATGGCCGTCGAGATCATCCAGTGACTGCCGCGAGCTAGCGGCACCGGGGAGCACACCGGCATGCGCATCCACAGCATCGAAGCCATCCCGATCGAGATCCCACTGAAGAAGAACTTCGGCGGGAGCACGTACTCCGTCCTCACGCGCTGCACCGTCATCACCCGCATGCGGACCGACGGCGGGCTCGTCAGCGAGGTCTACAACGGCGACAACCGCGAGCATGGCCGTCAGATCGTACGGCTCATCCGCGACACGCTGAGTCCGCTCGTCCGGGGCATGAGCGTCTTCGAGGGCGAGCGCATCTGGGAGGCGATGTTCGCGCTCAGCCACACGAGCCGCGACCGGAAGGTGTTGCTCGAGGCGATCGCCTGCGTGGACTGCGCGCTCTGGGACCTCGTCGGTAAGGCGCTGGGCAAGAGCGTCTGCGCCTTGCTCGGCGGCTATCGCCGGAGCCTGCCGATCATCTCCATCGGCGGCTATTACATGGAAGGCAAGACGCTCGCCGACATCGGCCGCGAGATGGAAGCCTACCGCCGCGCCGGAATGGCCGGGTGCAAGTTCAAGGTCGGTGGGCTCACCCCCGAGGAAGATGCCCAGCGCGTCGCAGCGGCCCGCAGCGCGATCGGCGCCGACTTCATCCTGGCGGTGGACGCGAACCGCGGCTGGTCGGGCGACGACGCCGTGCGCTTCGCGCGCCTGGTCGAGCCGCTCGACATCCGATGGTTCGAGGAGCCGTGTTACTGGTACGACGACGCGGCGATGATGGCGCGCGTGCGGCACGCGACGCGGATCCCGATCACCGCCGGCCAGTCGGAGATGACGAGCCACGGCGTGCGTCGCCTGGTCGACGCGGGTGCCGTCGACCTCGTCAACGTCGACGCCTCGGAGTGCGGCGGCGTCACCGAGTGGCGCCGCGCCGCCGCGCTGTGTGGCGTGGCGGGCCTGCAGATGGCGCACCACGAAGAGTCGCAGATCTCGCAGCATCTGCTGGCCGCCATACCCCACGGCACCTACGCCGAGTGCTTCGCCGACCCCGAGCGCGATCCCGTGTGGCAAACGATGTGGGCGAATCGACCGCTGATCAAGGACGGTGTCATGGAGATCACGCAGGGCCCCGGCTTCGGCCTTGTCCTCGACGAGAACGTGGTCCGGAGATATCGAGCCGACTAGTGTCCCCGTCCCAGAACTCGTGTTCAAGCCTTCGCCGCAGGCGGAGCGTGATCGTTAACAGAACTTCGCGGACGGGAGACTAGCGACGCAGAGGTCACGATGGCTCACATGGCTCAGGTGGCTGCTCGTCTTGCCGGCCGCGTGGGCGGCCTGGTATGCCGCGGTACTGATCGGGTTTGGGCTCCACATCGTCGGTGAGGCACTGTGCCCGCCCGATCAGGTGATCTCGGGGATGTGCGTCGCCCCGTGGTTCGGCTACGTTGACCGGGCCATCTTCTGTACCGGCGCCGGGCTCGCCGCCGCGTTCATCATATTCTCGTGCGCGATCGGCGCGCCGAGCCACCGCCGAGTCGTCACGTTGGTGACGTTCGGGGTGGGATCGGTGGTCGCGCTGGTGCTGGCGCTGACGACCCATGCGCTGCCCGAGTTCATCGCCGCCGTCGTTTCTGGCTTGCTGACTACGTGGTGGTTGCGGGGTCGCACATGGCGGCACCCCTGAACGCTACGCGGGCGCGGCGGCCCGGACGAGCGCCAAATGATCCTCGACCGTGTCCTTCGCGGTGATCGCACGGATGACGACCTCGTCCACGGCCCCTTGCCACTTGGCGAGTCCGCGCCGGACGGCGTCCCGGTTCTCGGCGGCGATCGTCGTCTCCACCGGCTTCAACCCCATGCGCGTAAAATTGGCCCCGTACGCCGGAATCGCCGCGTACCGGTTCGCCTCCTCCTGCAGCCGGTCGCCCGCGGCCGGGCCGAGCGCGACGCGGACGTACGCGAAGAGCTTTGGCGGTTGCCGGCCCGCGGCGGCCGCGCCTTCGCGCACGCGCTCGGCCGACAGGCGCGCGTACTCGGGCGTCAGCCAGTTGAAGAGCACGCCGTCGGCGACCTCGCCTGCGAGACGGCACATCTGCGGGCCGAGCGCCGCCACCACGAGCCGCGTCGACAGCTGCCGCCGCAGCTCGGCGATCCCGGCACGCACGCGCTTGAGCGCCTCCGGGTTCGGGCTGCCGACGCCGAGGAGCAGGCGATCGAGGGGAAGTGCGTTGGCCCTGACCCCCTGGACGATGTTCTCCGGTCCACGGGTGTGGAGCGGAATCACGCCGATGCCCAGCTCGATGCGCTGGGTCTCGCGCGCCTGGGCGAGCGCGGCGAGCCCATCGGTCGACCCGGGATGGTTGACCCAGAAGGAGCTGTAGCCGAGCCGTTCGGCCTCGCGCGCGGAGGCGCGGATGATCTCGGGCGTGGTACCGGCGAACACTGCAAAGCCAAGTCCCATCACGACTCTCCTCTCGAACTTGGATCAGTGCCAGGCGACGACGCGCAGTATACTCCAGCGTGATTGTCATGACCGGACCCAGCGACTCGACGCGGACCGACGCCGGGACCATCACGGTGATGGTCACGTTCTTCGCCGACCTGCGGCGCTTCCTGCCGCGCGGCGCCGATGGGCCGCAGCGCTACACGGTGCCCGGGGGGGCCACGATCGACGACCTGCTCGCGATGATCGGCATCGCGCCCGACGCCGAGGTGACCATCGCGGTGGACGGCGAGCAGGTCGCCCGGGAGGCGTCGCTGCACGAAGGCGCCGAGGTCATGCTCTTGAGCCCGATGGAAGGTGGAGCGAAATAGGAGACGCCATGGACCGCTACGGGTACTGGAACAAGATCCTGCACGTCAATCTTTCGGATCGCAGCACCTGGATCGAGGAGCCCGGCGATCTCTTCTTCCGGCGCTACGCCGGTGGGCGGGGGCTCATCGCCCACTATCTCCTCAAGTACGTGCCGAAGGGCGCTGACCCACTGGGGCCGGACAACATTCTCGTCATCGCGCCCGGCGTGCTCACGGGGGCGCCCGTGCCCGGGGCCGGGCGGCATAGCGTCGGCGCCAAGTCGCCGCTCACCGGCGGCTTCGGCGAGTCGGAGTCGGGCGGCTACTGG
>QHSV01000313.1 GCA_003221655.1 Candidatus Rokuibacteriota bacterium | reverse complement strand
GCGCCGCTCGTGGTGCTGATCCTCGTGATCGCCGCCGGCATGGTCGGCGCGAGCATCGCGCGGGTGGGTTTCGCGATTCTTCAACCCGTGTCCGTCATCCAGGAGGAGGCCGCCAAGGACCCGACCTCGCCGATCGCGGTATCCGATGAGATCGCTCGGAAGAACAGGAGCACGCCGGGCGGCCCCGTCGGCGGAAATTTCGGACGGCTCTTGGCATTCGCGCCCGTAGTGCTCCTGGTGGCGCTCGACCCGCGGCGCCGGCCGGTGGCGGCGACGCTCGTCTACGCCGTGGGCCTGTTCGCGGTCTGGGGAGTCACGATCGGCCGAACGCCCGCGTTTCAGCCCATGGTGCCGGCGTCGGGGCCGACCGCCGCCGCGCTGCTGATCACACTTGCAATGGCGCTCGTCGGCGGCGTCGTGGCCCACTGGCTCGCCAACAGTCTGACGCGCGCCGCGGGCTCCCCTGCGGAGTGGAACGCGCGCTGATGAGAGCCCCGCTCCGGGGCCACCGACGGAGATAACGCGATGCCTCCCAAGCCACGGATCGCCCATCTCGCAGGATCCAACGCCACGATCCAGAACAGTCCGCCGCTGGTCACGAGCAACAAGGCCCGCGAGAAGTACGGCCTGCCGCTGGTGACCGGCTCCGATGGGGCGCCGCTCCGCTTCGACGTGCTCCGCGCGCAGCGCCTCGCCGCCCCGGTGACGGTGTACGTCGAGCAGTTCAGCGCGCATCCGCTCGAGCGCGACGCCGCGGAGCTCTATGGTCCGCCCGACGGCTATCTCGACTCCAAGGGGGCGTTTCACAAGGAACGCCGCGGCGCGGACGACACCCCGGTGTACGAGATCACGCTCCGGCCGGAGGACGGCGTCTATCCCTTACCGTACATGGCGCGGCAGGCGGATGGGCGGGCGTGGGAAGAGGACTGCGCGCGGCCGCTGGCGCCCGAGCAGCAGGCGCGGCAGCCGTTCTATCCCGATGGGGTGCGGCTCTTCGAGGAGATCGATCGGCTCGGGATCGGGGAGAAGGGGATCGGCAACCTGATCTCCGGGCGCGCGGAGATCGACTTCTACCGTGTGGTACCGTCGTCCGGCTACACGAAGGGGCTCGCGGCGAAGCTCCGGGCCGACGTCGGCGAGGGCGACATCGCCGCCGAGGTGCGCGGGCGCGACTTCTTTCCGTACCGGCCCTATCACCTCGGGGCGGCGCCGCCGCGGCCGGCGCTCGCGCGTATCGCCAATGCCGTGCAGCGCGTGCTCGCCCCGGGGAATTACGCCGGGGCGGTCTGGACACAGGGCAGTCCGCGCATCGAGGAGACGGTCTACTGGCTCAATCTCCTGATCGACACCGCGCTGCCGATCTGCGGCAACGCCTCGCAGCGCCCGCACGGGCAGCTCAGCAACGACGGAGACAAGAACATCGTCGATTCCGTCGACTACATCCTCTCGCGCGTATGGGCGGACGAGGGCGGGCGCAATCGCGCGGGTGTCGTGCTCTTGCAGGACCAGCAGGTTTTCGCTGCGCGCGACGTCCAGAAGGCCGACGCGCGGCCGGGCGGCTACGTCGTCACGGGCGGGCACGGCGGCATCCTGGGCGCCGCGGGCTGGGAAGGCCCCGCCGTCCTCAACTACGTGCCCGCGACGCGGCATACCTATCTCTCCGCCGTGAATATCACGCGGCTACCCGCCGAGGTCGTGGGTCATCTCAAGAGCGGCGAGACGCGCGTGCCCATCAAGGATAGGCGCGGCGACGTGCTCGAGTCGGCGATTCCCAAGGTCACGATCGCGAAAGACGGCAACTACACGGCGGACGACTATGATGACGACGTCTCACGCGAGGTCGACCTGCTCGCGCAGATCGAGCGTAATCTCGCCGCGCATCCCCTGGCCGGATTCGTGGTGGAAGGCCTGTCGCCCTACGGCCGCCTGACCTCGGCCGTCCGCACGCGCGTCATGCGGCGCGCCGTCTTCTCGGGCATGCCGGTGGTGCTCGTGGGTCGCGGCAACGCCGGGGGGTTCGTGCCACCGCCGAATGCACCTTTCATCGGCGGACGGAACCTGACGGCGACGAAGGCACGGCTGCTCCTCATGGCGTGCCTGATGAAGGTCGGGAGCGTGCCGGCGGCGACCGATCCCGACCGGCCGACGGCGGGCGAGGGCGAGGCGGTACAGAAGAAGATCCGCGAGTACCAGGAGGTGTTCGACACTCACTGAGTGAAATCGGGGGGAGCGAACCGCCGCTCCCCCGATGCCCCATGTCACACTGGGCACTGAGGAGACCGGGATGCGCGTGACGGACGACACCGCGATCGGAGAGCGCCTCGCCCATCGCGCCGTCGAGCTGGCCGAAGCGCTCCTGCGTGAAGCGCGCGCACAGCAAACCTCGGAGGAGCGTGCCCAGTCCCGCAAGCTCGCCCGCATGATAGCCGATCCGCACGGCAAGGAGCTCACCATCGCGCTGGCCGATCAGGCCTTCCGGAGCCGCCGCGCCGAGCGCATCGCCGACCAGCTCGCCCATCTTCTCGAGCGGTACGGCGTGCCCCAGTACATGGACTGGTGGGACCGAGTGGCGCTCCTTCTCGGCGGGGCGATGGCGCACTATCTCCCGAGCCTCGTCGTTCCCCCCATCGTGAACCGGCTGCGCCACGAGACGCAGAACGTCATCCTGCCCGGCGAGGAGGAAGACCTCGGCCGCTACCTCGAGGAGCGCCGCCGCGCGGGCATGCGGCTGAATCTCAACCAGCTTGGCGAGGCGATCCTCGGAGAGGCGGAAGCGGCGCGCCGCCTGGAGGCGTACCTCGCACTGCTCGCGCGCGACGACGTCGAATACATCTCGGTGAAGGTCTCATCGGTCTTCAGCCAGATCGACCTCGTCGCCTTTCGAGCGACGGCCGCGCGCGTGGCCGAGCGTCTGCGCACGCTCTACCGGGCGGCCGCCCGGCATCGCTACCACCACCCGGACGGACGGGTCACCCCGAAATTCATCAACCTCGACATGGAGGAGTACCGGGACCTCGACCTCACGGTGACGGCGTTCCGCGAGGTGCTGGACGAGCCGGAATTCCTGCCCCTCAGCGCGGGGGTCGTGCTCCAGGCCTATTTGCCCGACTCGCATCGCGTGCAGCGTGGCGTCACCGACTGGGCGCGCGCGCGCCGGACACGCGGCGGTGCGCCGATCAAACTCCGCATCGTCAAGGGCGCGAATCTGGCCATGGAGCGCATCGAGGCGGCCCAGCACGGCTGGCCCCAGGCTCCGTACGAGAC
Organism: Candidatus Rokuibacteriota bacterium; assembly: GCA_003221655.1. GTDB lineage: Bacteria > Methylomirabilota > Methylomirabilia > Rokubacteriales > CSP1-6 > AR31. The sequence continues at coordinate 4,731 of QHSV01000313.1, read as the reverse complement.
CAAGGCCGAGGTGGATGCGAATTACAAGCGCATGCTCGAATACGGCTGCCGGCCCGAGCACGCGGAGGCCGTACACCTGGGGGTCGCCAGTCACAACCTCTTCGACATTGCCTACGGGCTGGTGCTGCGTGATGTCCACCACGTGCAGCCCTGGGTCGAGTTCGAGATGCTCGAAGGCATGGCCAATCACCAGGCGCGCGCGGTGCAAGGGCGCGCCGGCGGCCTCCTGCTCTACGCGCCCGTCGTGCGGGCAGAGGATTTCCACAGCGCCATCGCCTACCTGGTCCGCCGACTGGATGAGAACACCGCACCCGAGAACTTCCTGCGCCACGTCTTCGACCTCGAGCCGGGCTCGGCGGAGTGGGCCGCTGAGCGCGATCGCTTCTTAGCCGCGTTCGGGATCATGGCTGGACTGACCGATGCGCCCCGCCGGCGACAAGATAGGAAGGCGGAGGCGGACGCCTCTCCAGTCCGGCGACCTTTCGAGGCGAAGTTCGAGAACGATCCCGACACCGACTGGACCCTGGCGGCCAACCGGGCATGGATCGAGGACGTCGTACCTCGCTGGCGCGAGCGCTCTCCGGAGGTGATCCCGCTCCAGGTCGGCGGAGAATTCCGCGGGGGTCTGCGAGAAGGACAGGGACGCGATCCCTCGCGTCCCGGGCGCCTCGCCTATCGCTTCGCGCTGGCCAATCCTGACGACGTCGATCGTGCGCTGACGGTCGCGCGGGCTGCTCACCCGGCGTGGGCCACGCTCCGGACCGCGGAGCGCGATGCCCGGCTCGAAGCGTGCGCGGCCACGCTCGGGCACCGCCGCGGCGACCTGATCGGCGCGATGATCCTCGACGGCGCCAAGACGGTGACGGAAGCGGACGCCGAAGTTTCCGAGGCGGTCGACTTCGCGCGCTATTACGCGCGGACGCTGCGCGAGACCGCCGGCGAGCTGGACGATTGCCGCATGGAGCCGCTCGGCGTAGTGGTCGTCACCCCGCCCTGGAACTTCCCGCTGTCCATCCCCGCCGGTGGCGTGCTCGCCGCTCTGGCGGCCGGGAACGCTGTCGTTCTCAAGCCGGCGCCCGAGGCGGTTCTCGTCGGCTGGTGGCTGGCCAACTGTCTGTGGGACGCCGGCATCCCGCGCGAGGTCCTTCAGTTCCTGCCCTGCCCCGATGACGAGACCGGGCGCCGGCTCGTGACGGACGCACGCGTGGCAAGCGTCATTCTCACCGGTTCGGTGGAGACGGCCCGCCTCTTCCTCGGCTGGCGGCCCGATCTCACCCTGTTCGCGGAGACGAGCGGCAAGAACGCCATCATCATCACATCGCTCGCGGACCGGGACCAGGCCATCCGCGATCTCGTTCGCTCGGCCTTCGGCCACAACGGCCAGAAATGCTCGGCGGCGAGCCTCGCCATCTGCGAGGCCGAGGTGTATGATGACCCCGACTTCAGGCGCCAGCTGCGCGACGCCGCGGCCAGCCTTGGCGTGGGCCAGGCGTGGGAGACTTTGAGTCGCATCACCCCGCTGACCCAGGCGCCCGGCGCCGCGCTCCGACGCGCGCTCACCGTCCTCGATGAGGACGAAGAGTGGCTGCTCGAGCCGCGCCCGGCAACGGACAACCCGCGGCTCTGGTCGCCCGGTATCAAGCTCGGCGTGCGCCCCGGCTCGTTCTTTCACCGGACGGAGTGCTTCGGCCCCGTGCTGGGACTGATGCGCGCCGCGGACCTCGACGAGGCGATCGCGCTCGCCAACGCCACGCCGTTCGGGCTCACCAGCGGCATCCAGACGCTGGACGACCGCGAGACCGCGCGCTGGGTCGACCGCATCGAGGCCGGCAACCTCTACGTCAACCGTCCCATCACCGGCGCGATCGTCGGCCGCCAGCCCTTCGGCGGCTGGAAAGCCTCGTCGGTGGGGCCGGGGGCCAAGGCGGGCGGCCCCAACTACGTGCTCCAGCTCGCGCGCTGGAGTCAGATGACGCGCCCCGCCCGCGACGAGGAGCCTCTTCCGGAACCGACGGCCGCACTGCTCGAGCGATGCCTGGCCGAGCTTTCCGACGCCGACGCGCGCGCGTTGGTTGCGGCGAGCGCGGCGAGCTACGCGCGCGCGTGGCGCCGGCACTTCAGCCGCGAGCACGATCCGAGCGCGATCCGGGGAGAGCGGAACGCGTTTCGCTACCGACCATGCCGCCGCGTGATCGCGCGGGGAACGACCGCGCGCCCGGAGGCGGCCGCGGCGTTGTGCCAGGTCATCCTGGCGGCGTGCGTGGCGGGAGCTCGCCTGACACTGAGCCTCTCCCCGGATTCACAGCCCTTCGCGAGAAGAAGAGCGAGCCGGCGCGCAGACGCAAGATGCGGGAGGCGCAGTTCTTCTACTGCACCCACCTCGGATCTACCCGGCTTGTGTGTTGTCCCGTTCGGGACACGTCGGGCCCCCATTCAAACGGCCGGGCCGTCCTGGATGGCGGCGGCGAGCTTGCCGGGAACGCGACGACCGTCGCCCGGCTGACCGCTGAGCTTTCCGTTCTCGACGGCCACCTTGCCGCGCAGGATCACCATGGCGGGCCAGCCGTGCACCTCCCATCCGTCCCAGGCGCTGTAGTCGGAGCCGTGGAGGTCGGCGGCGCGCAGCGTGCGCCGGACGGCGGGATCGAACACGACCACGTCGGCGTCGCTGCCCGGGGCGAGCGTGCCTTTCCGCGGATAGAGGCCGAGCACCTTCGCCGCGTTCGTCGAGGTGACGGCGACGAAGCGCTCGAGCGACATCCCGCGCTTGGACACACCCTCGGTGTAGATGATGGGCACGCGCGTCTCCACGCCGACGTGACCGCCGGTGGCGTCGGCGACGTGGCGGCTCCGGACCTTGACCGCGCGCGGCGTGCACAGCTCGTCGGTGGCGACGGTGCTCAGCGTTCCGCTCGTGAGCCCGCTCCAGAGACGCTCGCGGTCCTCCTCGTGCTTGAGCGAGGGATAGGTGTGGTAGAGAACGCCGTCGGGCCGCAGGTAAGCGTCGGCGGTGAAGGTCGCGTAGTGGTGCAGCGTCTCGCCGTAGATGGCGCGCCCCTCGCCGCGCGCCTCGGCGATGGCCTCCACGCCCGCGCCGGCGCTCACGTGCACGAAGTACACAGCGGCGCCCTCGACGTAGCGCGCCAGACGCAGCACGCGGCGGAACGAAATGTCCTCGGACATCGCGCTGTGCACGAGCGGCATGTTCTGGATATCGGTGCGGCCCTCGCGCTCGAGGCGCTCGTACATGTACATGACGAGGTCGTCGTCCTCGGCGTGGATCGCGAGGATGCCGCCGTGCTTGGCCGCCGTCTCCATGATGGCCCAGAGGTGACCGAGGCGGATCATGCGGCCCTTGCCGATGGGCCGCACGTCGGTGGTGAAGATCTTGATGCTCGTGAAACCCGCCTGGATGGCTTCCGGGAGCTGATCGATGACGTCGGGAGGGACCGCGCCCTGAAGCATCACGTGGAGGCCGTAATCCGTGTAGCCCTGGCGCCAGACCGTCTCTTTCTGGTCGATTGCGCGAGCGATCGTCAGGCCCGGCTCCCAGACGGCGAAGTCGACGAGCGTGGTCGTCCCGCCGCAGATCGCGGCGCGGCTGACCTGCTCGGGCGGGGCGCTCGTCATCAAACCGCCCCCCAGCGCGGGGATCGGCCAGTGGGTGTGCACGTGTGGGTCAATGCCGCCGGGGATGACGAGCTTGCCCGTGGCGTCCACTACGCGGCCGGCGTCGCGGGGCAGCGTGCCGGGCGCGCCGACGGCGACGATGCGCTCGCCCTCGATCCCGACGTCCCAGGCGCCCACGCCCTGTGGAGTCACGACCTGTCCACCGCGGATCACGAGATCGAGCATGGTTGTCTCCGGCTCCTCAGGCGTCGCCGAACAGGAGGGCTTTGATGCGCTCGGGCTCGCGGAGCAGCAGCCCGAGACGGGTCACGGCCGAGTCGACCGCCTGCGCGAACTTGTCCGGCCCGCCGAACCTCTCGAGCGTTTCCGGCCGGACGAACTTGAAGAGGATGTTCGCCGTGCCCGGCGGCATGCCGACGAAATGGACGGTGAGCATCCGGTGGTCCTCGAGGAGGATCATGCAGAAGGCGGCGGCCGCCTCGTACGGCACGATCGGCGGTTCCCTCACGCCCCCGCGCTCCATGGCGATCGTGAGGAGGTCATCCGCCAGGAGCTGGGCCGTCGTGGGCGTCTCGTGGAGCCGGGCGCCGAAGATCGGTCGGAGCGCGTCGGCGACGCGCCGGGTCGAGGCGATGAGCTCGCGGACGCGCTCGGGACGATACTGCTCGAGCGTGCGCACGACGGCAGCGTAGAGCATCGGGCGCGCCTCGAGGCCGCACTCGAAGCCCTTCGCGCGGATCCGGCCCACCAGCGCCTTGTCGCCCGCCATGAGACCGAAGCGTGGGCCGATGGTGCCGTACTTGTCGAGGCCGGTGGCCCCGAGGTCCACGCCCAGTTCGAGCATCCGGGGGTGGTCGAAGGCGGCGGGGGCCACGCGTGCGCCGCCCGCGTCGTCGACATAAATGAGCGCGCCCTTGTCGTGGGCGAGCTTCACCACCGTCCGGATGCCCTCGACCGGCATCAGCTCGTAGGTGACGGCGAGGCGTGTGAGGACCACGAGCGCCACTCTGGGCTCGCGCTCGAGGGCCCGCGCGAACTCGTCGACGCCCACGGTGTCGATGAACCGCGCGCCGGCCAGTGAGGCCGCGCGGATCACTGTCG
>QHSV01000312.1 GCA_003221655.1 Candidatus Rokuibacteriota bacterium | reverse complement strand
CGCCTGCACCTGGATCGCGTTCCACCAGAGGCCGTTGGCCAAGAGCGAGGTCGAGACCATCGTGCCGCGGCCCGTCTGGCCACGCCGGTAGAGCGCGGTCATGATCGCGGCGAAGAGCGTGACGCCGGTCGGGTGATCGCCCATCCCGGGGAGCGAGCGCGCGGGCGGAGAGTCCGGAGAGGGCTTCACGAGATCCATCAACCCGGTGCGCGCCCACAGCGCCGTCGCGTCGAAGCCGGTGCGCGGGGCCTCGTCGCCGTGCTCACCGTACGCGGTCATGGACGCGTACACGAGCCGCGCGTTGAGCGGTGCCAGGTCCGCCCAGCGAATGCCGAGCTTCGCGCGCGAGTCGAGCGGCGTGTTGGTAACGAAGACGTCGGCCCGCGCGACGAGACGATGGAGCACGGCGCGTCCGGCGGGCTCGCGCAAGTCGAGGGCGAGCCCGCGCTTCGTCCGGTTGTCGACGATCCAGCGATAGTTGTAGGGGCTCTCGGCCACCCCGGGGCCTCCGGTGCGGTGGCGATACGGGTCGCCGTCGGGCGGTTCGATCTTGATCACGTCGGCGCCGAGGTCGGCCATGATGGTCGTGGCCACCGGGCCGGCGATGAAGCTCGCCGCGTCGATGACGCGCACGCCCGCGAGCAGAAAGTCGCCGCTCATGATCCTTGCCGGACTATATCATCCGCCTCGAAATCATCCGCCCCGAGCGGCCGGGAGCCGGGCGGGATCGAACGGACGCAAATCCACCAACGAGGCAGTGCCCTCGGTGATCAGCTCGGCCAGGGCGAGGCCGGTGGCGGGCGCGTTCAGGATGCCCCAGGGGCCGTGGCCGGTCGCCACGTACGCGCCTGCCATGCCCGGGACGCGACCAATCAGCGGTAGGCCATCGTCGGTGACGGGCCGATAGCACGCTTGCCGGCGAGTGATCCGCGCGGCGGCCAGCGCGCTGGACACGCGGCCGGCGGCGCGCGCCAGCGTGGCGCAGGAAGCCTCGCTCACCTCCACGCCGTCCGGTGAATCGGGCAGCGGCGCCGGGTCGGCCATCCCACACACGTAAACCTCGCCATCGGGCCGCGGAAAGATTTCCGGTTCAAAAGCCCGGCCGTCGGCCGTGCGGTAGTCGACGAAGAGCGCGTGCGCGGGCACGTCGGCCCCGGCGAGGGTCACACTGTAACCCTTGAGGCCGTACACGCTCGGAAGCGGCAGCCGCCCGACGGTCCTACCCGTCCACGGACCCATGGCCAGGACGACCGCGTCGGCCTCGAGCGTTTCGCCACCGTTCAGCATGACGCCGCGTACCGCGCCATCGCGCCGCGCGATGCCCTCGACGAGGCCGATGCGCAACCCGGTCCCGCGAGCGTGCGCGGCGTCGAGCAGCGCCGTGGTGAAACGCGCCGGAGTGACCTGGGCCGTCGTCTCGGTGGTGCCGAGAGCCGCGGTGACGACACCGGCGCCGTCGAGCCAGTGTGGAGCGGCGACGCGATGGCCGCCGGTCGGAGCTCCGCGATCGCGCGCGGACATCATGAACGTATCCATGCGACGGTAGCCGTAGTCGGTGCCGAGCTGCTTGGCGAGCTCGGCGTGGAGCGCGAAGCTCTTCCGCGCCAGGGGGCCGAGCGGCGAGTCATCGCACCAGTCGAGCGCCAGGAATCCGCCGGACTTGCCCGACGCCGCGCAGGCCACGCCCGAGCGCTCGACCACCGTCACGCCAACGCCGCGGCAGGCCAGGAAGTAGGCCACCGAGGCGCCCATGACGCCGGCACCGCAGACGATCACGTGCCGAGGAGGTGTCACCCGGCGTATGCTACCTCGCAAACTCGAGGAGGTCCCCATGCACTACGGCGTCGTGATGTTCCCCACCGAGTACGCGATCGCCCCCGACGAGCTGGCGCGGGCGCTCGAGGAGCGTGGCTTCGAGTCGGTGTGGTTCCCGGAGCACACGCACATTCCCGCGAGCCGGCGCAGCCCGTGGCCCGGCGGGGGCGAGCTTCCGAGGGACTACTGGTCGTCCTACGATCCGTTCGTCGCGTTGATGGCGGCGGGTGCGGCGACCAAGCGACTCAAGCTGGGCACCGGCATCTGCCTGGTCATCGAGCGCGATCCGATCACCACGGCCAAGGAAGTGGCCACCCTCGACCGGCTGTCGGGGGGCCGCGTCCTCTTCGGGATCGGCGGTGGCTGGAACGCCGAGGAGATGGAAGACCACGGCACCGCGTGGAAGAGCCGCTGGCGGCTGCTCCGCGAGCGCATGCTCGCCATGAAGGAGATCTGGACGAAGCGCGAGGCGGAGTTTCACGGCGAGTTCGTGCGCTTCGACAAGATCTGGGCCGACCCGAAGCCGATCCAGAAGCCGCATCCGCCCATCCTGATCGGCGGCGATGGGGCGACGACGTTCGACCGCGTCGTGGAGTTCGGCGACGGATGGATGCCGATCATGCGTCCGCAGACGAACCCCGTCGAGCGCATCCCCGCGCTTCGCGAGCGGTTGAAGAAGGCGGGCCGCGATCCGAAATCGGCGCCCGTGTCCATCTTCTTCGCCCCGCCCAAGAAGCCGGCGCTGGAGGCGCTCGAGGCGGCCGGCGTCGAGCGAGCGATCTTCGGTGTACCGTCCGAGCCCCGCGACGCCGTGCTGCCGCGGCTCGACGCTTACGCGGCGGCGATGCGGTCCTGACGGACGGGCGCGGCCCGTCGCCGAAGCGACGCGCCTATCGAGCGGGGCAGACCGCGCCCGACTCCGCCCACGCCCTGATCAGCGCGACGAACGACGCCTGCGTCCCCGGTGCCGGCTCGCGGTCCGCGCCCGGGCTCCAGGCCCAGCCCACGAGGGGATCGGTCGATACGTGCTTGACGAGCTCGTCGGGACTGTGGCCACCGTTGCGCGCGGGATCCTTGACCTGTGCGCAGATCTCTGCGAGCGAGCGCTGCTGCCACCCCATCGAAGCGGGCGCGAGATGCCACCCCGGAACACCGGGCACGCGGCCGGGATCGAAGTTCGCCTCCCCGTGACATGTCGTGCAACGCATGGTCGTGACACCGAAGCCGTCGGCGCCGCGCTGAACGGGCGGCTGGTGCGGGTAGCCGGTGCCTTGCGACGGGCGGTCGCCGTCGGAATGACAGTTGAGGCAACGCGGGTGCTGGAGCACTTTACCGGCCTCGACGAACAGCGCCGCCGACCGCGCGGCGGGATCGGCAATGCTCGCGAACGCGCTCGGCGAGCGGAGCTCGCGGACCGTCAGTCCACGCATCGGCGACGAGGGCTGGGCATGAATCGCCCGCGGAGCGAGCGCCGCGACCATCACGACGACGGCCGCGCTCGCTGCCAGGATCGTGAGCGCCTCGACTCTCATACCGTTCTCGTGCCGGCCGGCGCGAGCCGCGCGAAGGGCAGCCGCCGCACTCGGAGCCCCGACAGATGGAAAAACGCATTGGCGACCGCAGGGGCGATCGGCGGGACGCCGGGCTCTCCGACGCTCGTCGGCACGGCGCCCGACGGCACGATGTGCACCTCGACCGCCGGCATGTCCTCTATGCGCAACGGCCGGTAGCCGTCGAAGTTCCGCTGCTGCACCCGGCCGCGCACGATCGTGATCTCGCTCCACAAGGCGCCCGCCAGACCGAAACCGATGCCGCCCTCCATCTGGGCCCGCACGACGTCCGGGTTGATCGCGGTGCCGCAGTCGACGGCGCAGACGACGCGCTCGACCTTCGGCAAGCCGTCCGGGCGCCGCGAAACCTCGGCGACCTGCGCGACGACACTCTCGAACGACTCGTGCACCGCGATGCCACGCGCGCGACCGGCGGGGAGCGGCTGATCCCAGCCCGCCTTCTCGGCCGCGAGGTTCAGCGTCGCGAGGTGTCGGGGATGCCTCGCCAGGAGCGCGCGGCGTACCTCAAGAGGATCACGGCCGGCCGCGTACGCGAGCTCGTCCAGGAACGTCTCCGTCGAATACGCGGTGTGCGAGCTGCCAACCGACCGCCACCAGAGGATGGGCACGCCCACGCTCGTCGTGTGCAGCTCCACGGTGATGTTCGGGATCGCGTACGGAAGCGTTGACGCGCCTTCCACCGAGGTCGGATCGATGCCGTTCTTCACCATCACCTCGAACGGCGTTCCCGCGGCGATCGACTGGCCGACGATGCGGTGCTCCCACCCGACGATGTTCCCCTGGGCGTCGAGCCCGGCCCGCAAGCGGTGCACGTAGAGCGGCCGATACCGGCCGCCCTGGATGTCGTCCTCGCGGGTCCACACGAGCTTCACGGGCTTGTCGGCGCCGATGGCCTTCGCGACGGCGGCCGCCTCGCCGGCGACGTCGCCGTTCGGGGTGGCCCGGCGGCCGAAGCTGCCGCCAGCGAGCAGTGTGTGGACGCGCACTTTGGCGGGCGGCAGCCCCACGATGCCCGCGACGACTTGCTGGTCGATTGTTGGAATCTGAGAACCGGCCCACAAGTCGCACCCGTCGGCGCCGATTCGCACGACGGCATCGAGCGGCTCCATCGGAGCGTGCGCGAGATAGGGGAACTCGTAGACCGCCTCGACGACCTTCGCCGCGCTCCGAAGCGCGCGGGCAACGTCGCCCTCGCGACGCGCGGGCCTCCCGGGGCGGCCGGCGAGCGCTCGATACGCTGCGAAGAGGTCGTCGCTCCCCCGTTTTTCAGCGCGATTCTCGTCCCAGGTCACGCGCAGCGCCTCGCGTCCCTTGCGCGCGGCCCAGAAGCTCGTGGCGACGACGGCGACGCCTGACGGAACCTGCACCACGTGCGTCACGCCCTTCACCCGCCGGCTTCCAATCGCATCGAACGACTTCACGGTGGCGCCGAATCTCGGCGGCCGCGCGATGAGCGCCGTGAGCATGCCGGGTTCCGCGAAATCCATCGTGAACTTCGCCGATCCGTCCGTCTTCGCGGTCCCGTCGAGTCGGGGCACACGCTTGCCCACGAGCTTGAAGTCCTTGGGGTCTTTCAAGGTCACCTGGGAAGGGGGCGACAGCGCCGCCGCTTTCGACGCGAGCTCGCCAAACGTCGCGCGGCGCCCGGACGGTGCATGGGAGAGGACGCCGCGGTCGACGGTGATGTCCGACGCCGGCACGCCCCACTCGCGCGCGGCGGCCTCGACTAGCATGGCGCGCGCCGTCGCGCCCGCCCGGCGGAGCTGCTCCCACGACTCGGCCAGGCCCGTGCTGCCGCCGGTCCCCTGCACCGGACCCCACCGGAGGTTGTTGTAGCGCGCGGCGTCCGCCGGAGCCGGCTCGACACGGACCTGGGACCAGTCGGCGTCGAGCTCCTCAGCGAGGATGACCGCGAGCCCCGTATGGCTCCCCTGCCCCATCTCGAGGTGCTTGCCGATGATCGTGACGGTGTTGTCCGGCGCGATTCGCACGAAAGCGTTCGGCACGAAGACGTCGTCCGCCGCGAGCGCTTGTCTGCCGTCGAGTCGGACCCCGACCAGCAACGCCGCGCCCCCGAGCGCGGTGCACCGGAGGAATCGGCGGCGCGTCACCATGCTCAGCCTCCCAGGGTCCCGGCCGCCTCGTGGATGGCAGCGCGGATGCGCACGTACGTGGCGCAGCGGCAAACGTTGCCCGACATCCCGGCATCGATATCGGCGTCGGACGGGCGAGGAATCTCCGTGAGCAGCGCGATCGCCGACATGATCTGACCGGACTGGCAATACCCACACTGAGCGACGTCGAGCTTGCGCCAGGCGGTCTGCACCGCCTGGGCGA
>QHSV01000311.1 GCA_003221655.1 Candidatus Rokuibacteriota bacterium | reverse complement strand
CTCGGCGAACAGGCGCAGGCTCTCGTCCTGCCACTCCTGGATCGTGTCGAGATTGCCCGGATCGTCGTCGATCAACGCCTTGACGAGGGCGCGGCCGTAGCTGATGTGGCGGGTCTCGTCGCGGATACGCGCCCGATGGTTGACGGCCGAGAGCACGTCACCGCGGGCCTCCGCGCCGTCCGCGAGAACTGTGAAGGTGCCGGGTCCGGCGGCGCCCTCCGCGACGAAGTTCCCCTTCACGAGGATCTCGATCGAGTCCTCGAGCTCGAGCAAATGGCGAAAGAAGCGGCACGTAGTCCCCGGCGCCTCCCACGCCGCGAGCCAGTCCCGCTCTGGGATACCGGCCCGCTCGAACACCTCCCGGTCCATCTCCAGGTGACGCTGCTCGTCGGCGAGCTGGAACAACGCGCACTTCTTCAGCTCGTCGAACGGCGCGTTGGCGGCGGCGGTCGCGACGTAGTGGGTGGCCGACAGCTCGGAATAGTAGTTGTTAGCGAACTGATCGACGGCGCGCTCGAGATATTGCGGGCTCACGGTCTTGTAGTTCAGCGCATCCTGAGAAATGGCGGCACGCTCGGCCATGTACCGCTCGCGCTCGCGGGCCTGCATGGCGACGTAGCGCTCCCAGGTGAGGCCCGCCGGGTCGCTGAAGCGGCCGGGGTCCTTGAGGACGAGTCGCTTGCGCGCCACACCTGCTCTCCCTTACGCGCCCGGCCCGCGCTCCATCGAGTACGGCTGCCAGCGCACGAGCCCGCTCTTTTCGAGGACCGACGGGTTCACGCAGCTCCGTGGCCAGCGGCCGTTCAGCACCAGCGCAATCTCCTGACCGACGCGCCGCTTGCGCACCGGGTCGAACCTCGCCGAGGCCGACGCCACGTGCGGCGTCAGGATGACGTTGTCCATCTTCAACAGGTGATTGTTCGCGTCAGGAGGCTCCTGCTCGAGCACGTCCAGCCCGGCGGCGGCGATCCAGCCTTCCTTCAAGGCCTTGATCAGTGCCGGCTCGTCCGTCGTCGGGCCGCGACCGGTGCTGATGAAGATCGCTTCCGGCTTCATCAGCCGGAAGTGGTGCTCCGTCAGCATGTGATGGGCGTCCGCGGTGGCCGGGGCGTGCATGGAGACGATGTCCGAGCGCTGCAGCAGCTCGGTGAGGTTCACCGGCTCGACCCCGTGCTGACTCACGACCAGCTCTTCGACGTACGGGTCATAGGCCAGGATGTGCACGCCGAAAGCCCGCGCCCGCACCGCCACGGCTCGGGCCACGTGGCCGAAGGCGATCAAGCCCAGGGTCTGGCCCATGAGCCGCGGGAACTGGGACAGGAGCGGTCGCCCCTCGGCCCAGCGTCCTTCTCTGACGAGCCGGTCCATCGTGGTGACCCGGCGGAAGGTGGCCAGGATCAGCATCATGGCGTGGTCGGCGACTTCCTCGATGAAGGTGTCGGGCACGTTGGTGACCGGAATTCCGCGCGCCGTGGCCGCGGCGACATCCACGGAGTCGACACCGACGCTGCCGAGGGCGATCACCTTGCACCGGTCGAGGCCGTCGATGATGCGCTTGGTGATACGACGTCCCTTCGCGTAGAGCGCGTCGGCGTCGCGGGCGTCCTTGACGAAGTCGTCGTCGGTCTTCCCGGCCACCTCGACGATTTCCGCCTCGAGCGGGGCCAGGGCTTCCATTTCCAGCTTGTAGCCCGCGCCCGGTACGGAGAAGCTCGCGCCACCCGGTGTGACCACCTTGAACTTAGCCACGTCGTCCTCCTGACGTTAGTCGCTGACAGCCCGTACAGCGCGCGTATTGTCGCACAGGATGCGCCGCCGCGCGGCGGGCGTCACGTCCTTAGAGTCCATCGCGAGTTCATCGCGGCGTCCTGGCCCCAGATCATCGCATACTCGGCGTCCGAGGCAACTTGCGCCCTTTCCGGTGTTTGCCCTAGTATTCGCCCCATATCGTTGGAGGGAACTCTCATGATGAAGCGGATCGTCGCGGCCGCTGTCGCCGCGCTTGCCATGACCACGTCCTGGGCGCAGGCCCAGGAGGTGAAAGTCGGCGTCAACCTGCCGTATACCGGCATCGGCGCCGAGTTCGCGCAGCTGGTGGACCGTGGGATGGAGCTCTACCTCAAGCTCAACGCCGACAAGGTGCGGCCCTACAAGATCACCCTGATCAAGCGCGACGTGAAGGATCCCGGCGGCGCCAACGCCAAGATCGCCGTGCAGGAGCTGCTCACCCAGGACAACGTCGACATCCTCGCCGGCTGGATCTATTCGCCGAACGCGATCGCGTCCGCACCGATCGTCACCGCGGGCAAGAAGCTCGCGGTGATCATGAACGCGGGCACGGCGCAGATCACCAACATGTCGCCCTACTACGTCCGCACGTCGTTCAGCATGTGGCACGCCGGCTACGCCCTGGGCGAGGCCGCGGCCAAGCTCTTGAACGCGAAGACCGCCGTGGTCGGCTACACCGACTTCCCACCGGGTAAGGACAGCCTCGCGGCGTTCAAGCGCAGCTTCGAGGGCACCGGCGGCAAGGTGATCGACGAGATCCCGATGGGCGGCGCCGGCGCGGTGCCCGACTTCACCCCGTTCTTCCAGCGCGCCAAGGACAAGAAGCCGGATGTCTTTTTCGTCTTCGTCCCGGCCGGTGACCACGCGGCCGCGGTGGTCAAGACCTACGCCGCGCTGGGCATGCGGGACGCCGGCATCAAGCTGATCGGCCCGGGTGACATCACCCAGGACACCAAGCTGCAGGCCATGGGCGCCGCGGCGGTCGGCCTCATCACGATGCACCACTACCACGCCGATCTCGACAATCCCGAAAACAAGCGCTTCGTCGAGGCGTGGAAGAAGGAGTACGGCGCCACCGCCACTCCCGACTTCATGGCCGTCGGCGGCTACGACGGCATGGCGGCGATCGTCCACGTGGTCCAGACGCTGAAAGGCAAGATCGGGACGGAGCAGGCGCTGGAGGCGCTCAAGGGCTGGAAGTTCGCGAGCCCGCGCGGCCCCATCTCGATCGATCCCGTCACTCGTGACATCGTCATGAACGAGTACCTGTCCGAGGCGGTGATGAAGGACGGCCGCGTCTTCCAGAAGGTGATCGGTAAGATCGATGGGGTCAAGGACGCCTGCAAGGAGCAGAAGATCGGTCCGTGCGCGCCCAAGTGAGGTGAGCGCCTCCGGCCAACCGCCGCGCCCGTGATCTTCGGTATCGACATCGCCAGCATGCTCCTGGGCGGCGTGGCCGCGGGCATGGTGCTCTTCATCGTGTCGGTGGGCCTGTCGGTCACCATGGGCCTGATGGGCTTCGTCAACCTCGCCCACGGCGGCTTCGCCATGCTCGGGGGCTACGCGATCGCGCTGGCGATGAAGCACTGGGGCCTCGGGTTCGTGCCGGCCCTGGTTTTCGGATTCGTCGTCACTGCGGCCGCGAGCGCCATGCTGGAACGCCTGCTCTATGCCCGGCTCTACCGGGCGTCCGAGCTCGACCAGGTGCTCTTCACCATCGGTCTGGTCTTCATGATGATCGCGTCGGTCACGCTGCTGATCGGGCCCGAAAACCAGCCGCTGGCGCTCCCCACGATGCTGCAGGGTCAGATCAATCTCGGGATCACGCAGTACCGCACCTACAGCGTCGTCCTCATCGTGGTCGGGATCGTGATCGTGGGCGGCCTGTGGCTGGGCTTCGAGCGCACGCAGATCGGCGCGCAGATCCGCGCCGCGGTCGACAACCGGCGCATGGCCGAGTCGCTCGGTATCAACATCGCTCGCCTGTTCACCATCACCTTCGCCTTCGGAAGCGGCATGGCGGCCCTGGGCGGCGGGCTCGGCGCCGAGTTCCTCGGCCTCGATCCCCAGTACGCGCTGAAATACCTGGTGTACTTTCTGATCGTGGTCGCGGTCGGCGGCCTCGGGCGGGTGACCGGGGTGTTCTACGCCGCGCTCCTGATCGGGGTGCTCGACTTCGTGCTCAAGAAATACGTACCCCAGGGCGGCACCGCGTTCATCTACGCGCTCACGATCCTCCTGCTGCTCTGGCGGCCGCAGGGCCTGTTCGGCGCCAAGGCCACATGACGCCGCCGCAGGCCGGCTGGGCCGATCACCCGGCGGCGAGGGCGCTGGCCAGTCGCCACCGAGTGCGGATGTGGGAGCCGATCCCCTGGGTCCTCGCGCTCGCGTTTTATTTCGTCTTTCCGAAATATCTGGGCTTCGGCACCGAGCTCCTGGTCACGATCCTCTTCGCGCTCTCGCTCGATCTCGTGCTCGGCTACGCCGGGATCGTGACCCTCGGTCAGGCCGCGTTCTTCGGCGCCGGCGCGTACACGGTGGGCATGCTGGCCAAGCACGGAATCTGGAAGGAGCCGATCACGGGCCTGATCCTTGCGGCGGTGGTGGCGGCGGCCGTCGGCCTCGGCTCGGGTCTGGTGCTCCTGCGTACCCACGGCCTGACGCTGCTCATGCTCACGCTATGCACCATGGCGCTGCTAGAGGAGGCCGCCAATCTCGCCCACGACTACACCGGCGGCTTCGACGGCCTCGACAGCCTGCCGATCGCCCCGCTGTTCGGGGCGTTCGAGTTCAATCCGCTCTATCCGAAGACGCAGTATCTCTACGTCCTCACGGTGCTGTTCGTCTGCTTCCTCTTCGTGCGCACGCTCGTCTATTCGCCGTTCGGCCAGAGCTTGACCGGAATCCGCGAGAACATGCTGCGGATGCATGCCGTCGGGGCGCCCGTGCGGCGGCGGCTCGTCCTCTGTTACGCCCTCTCGGCCGCGATCGCCGGCGTCGCGGGCGGCATCTGGGCGCAGGCCAACGCCTACGTCAATCTGGGCACGCTCGGCCTCGACCGCGCGGCCACGGTGCTCATCATCCTCGTCCTCGGGGGCTATAGCCGCCTCTATGGCGCCTTCATCGGTGCCGTCGCCTACATGGTGCTGTCGCACTTTCTGTCGAAGATCTATCCCACCGCCTGGCAGCTCGGGCTGGGGCTCCTGCTGGTCGTCATCGCGCTGTTCGCGCGCAACGGCATCCTGGGGATCGCCGAGGCCGCGGTGCGCCGTCTCGGGACGCGACAGGCGACGCTATGACCGCGCCTCTCCTCGAAACCCGCGCGCTCTGCCGAAACTTCGGCGCGCTGGCCGCCGCGCGCGATATCGACTTCCGGCTCGAGCCCGGCGCGCGCCACGCCCTGATCGGCCCGAACGGCGCCGGCAAGACCACGTTCGTGAATCTATTGACCGGTGTCATCCAGCCGACCTCGGGATCGATCTTGATGAAGGGGCGGGACATCACGGACGTCGTCCAGGCGGCACGGGTCAAGCTCGGGATCGCCCGGACGTTCCAGATCAACCGGCTGTTCCGCCGGCTCTCGGTGCTGGAAAACGTGTGCATCGCGGTCGCCGAGCGGGTCGGCGCGGCCCCGTCCATGTTCCGGCCGGCCGGGATGCGACGGGACGTGGTCGAAGAGTCGATGCATCTGCTCGACACCTTGAAGCTGACGGCCGACGCGACGCACCGCATCTCGGAGCTGCCCTACGGCCGCCAGCGCCTGGTCGAGCTCGCCATCGCGCTCGGCTTGAAGCCCGAGGTCCTGCTGCTCGACGAACCCGCGGCCGGCGTGCCCAGCGCCGAAAGCCACATCATTCTCGACGCCATCGACGGCCTGCCCAGGAACATCGGCGTGCTCATCATCGATCACGACATGGACCTCGTGTTCCGATTCGCGGAGCGGATCACGGTGATGGTGAGCGGCGCCGTCTTCGCCTCCGGGAGCCCCGGGGAGATCGGAGCCGACGCCGCCGTCCGTGCCGTCTATCTCGGCCGGGCCGGTCATGACTGAGGCCCTGGCGCTGCGCCACGTCTCGGCGGGTTATGGCGAGACCGTCGTGCTCGAAGACATCAGCCTGGCGCTGTCGCCGGGTGAAAGCATCAGCGTGATCGGCCGCAATGGCGTCGGCAAG
>QHSV01000310.1 GCA_003221655.1 Candidatus Rokuibacteriota bacterium | reverse complement strand
GGGCGCGACTACGGTCCCCAGGCCGCCATCGGAACCCTCGCCACCCTGCCCGTGGTCGTGATGGGCTTCCTCATCCAGAAGCACCTGCTCCGGGGCTTCAGCTTCGGGCTCCTTCGGAAATAGGGCGTGGCCTCTATCCGACTCGAGCGATTGACGAAGGTCTTCGGCGCGACACGCGCTGTCGACGGGATCGACCTGGCGATCCCGGACGGCGAGTTCGTCGTCCTCGTCGGACCGTCGGGGTGCGGCAAGACGACGACGCTCAACATGATTGCCGGGCTGGAGACGCCAACCTCGGGGGACATCTGGATCGGCGATGCGTGCGTCACCGACTGGGAGCCCGGCGAACGCAACCTGGGCATGGTCTTCCAGAGCCTCGCGCTCTTCCCTCACATGACGGTCTTCGACAACATCGCGTTTCCGCTCCGGATCAAACGCGGTGCGCCCGACGAGATCGCCGCGCGGGTCCGCGCGGTCTCGGACACCGTCCACGTGGGACACCTGCTCGACAAGCGTCCCGCCACGCTGTCGGGCGGCGAGGCGCAGCGGGTGGCGCTGGCCCGCACACTGGTCGTGCAGCCGTCCGTCTTCCTGATGGACGAGCCCCTCTCCAGCCTCGACGCCAAGCTCCGCGTCGAGATGCGAACCGAGCTCAAGCGCTTACACGCGGCCCTCCGGTCGACGTTCGTCTACGTCACCCACGACCAGGCGGAGGCCATGACGATGGCCGATCGCATCGTCGTCATGCATCAGGGGCGGATCCAGCAGGTCGGGCGCCCGCTCGAGGTCTACGGCGATCCGGTCAATCGGTTCGTCGCCGGCTTCTTCGGAGTGCCCGCGATGAACTTCGTGGAGGGCGAGCTCCGGCCGGAGCTCGACGGCGCTCGTTTCGTGACCCAGTCCCTTCGCGTGACAGTCCCGGGATGCGGGGGTGGCTCGGGTCCCGCGGTCCTAGGCGTGCGGCCCGAGCACGTGCGCTTCGCCGACGGGCGTGAGAGCTGGCCGGCCACCGTGAGTCTCATCGAGCCGCTCGGCGACGAAACGCTCCTGTTCCTGGACTATGGCGGGCCGTCCTCGCTCGTGGCAAAGGTGGACGCCGAGGAGAAGGTGGCCGTGGGCGATCGCCGTTCGTTCAGGTTCCGTCTGGACAGAGTCGTGCTGTTCGACGCTACGACGGGAGGGAGGATCTGCCGCTGAGCGTTCCGGGAGCCTCAGCGCGTCGCCGCGCTGGCGGCGTCCATTACGGCGTCGGGTGTGCCGGGGTCGATCGAGCAGTCGGGACCCAGCAAGAGGAAGCGCCCGCCCATCTCGGCGATAGCCCGGCGGCCGCGGTCGACGACCTCCGCCGGCGCCAGGCCGGCGATGACGGGCTTGGCCGGTAGCCCTCCGAGCACGGCCCGGCCCGTGCGGCGATGGACATCGGCCAGCGACGGGTTACCGGGTACCGTGGCCCAGCTCAAAGCCGTCGCCGGATAGTCGGCAAACTCGTCGAAGAGAATGTCCGCCCCGCAGACGTGGAGCACGTTGAAGGGCGCGCTCTCGACGTGCCCGAGGATGCTCAGATCGTGCGGCCGCTGAAAGCGGCGACACTCGGTGGCGGTGGACAGCTCCCGCGTCGCCATGTTGGTGGCGTAGAACAGGCCGTCGGCGCCTTCCGCCACCGCGGCGCGCGCATAGGCCCCGAGCGTCACCGCCATCGCGCCCAGCGCATGGTCCACCGCCGCCGGCTCCGAGCGCATCAGCGCCAGCGCCGTGGCGCGGCCTCCCGCGAGGAGAAAGGGCAGGACCATGAGCGGTGAAAACACCGTCCAGATGATGGGCGTCTCGGCTCCCACCGCCTTCCGGATGGCCTGCAGCGCTTGCAGCTGCTCGCCGAGCGACCCGGCCCTCGCGTCGGCGGGCTCGAGCCGGCGCAGGTCCTCCGCGGTCGCCAGCGGCGCCCGGGTCACCGTGTAGGGCGTTTCGCGCTCGGGCGAGGGCGCGTAGCGAAGCCCCCACATCTCCGCGAAGCACTGGGCCCGGCTCTGCGGCTTGAGGAAGTCCCAGTCGAAGCGGCGGGCCAGCCGTAGTGTTTCGGCGGCGAGGGAGTCGGCCGAGTTCTCGGTGGCGAAGTTGTGCAGCCAGAGGCTCACCGGCACCCGGTCCACCGGCGCGCCCCGCAAGGCCGCCATGACGCGCTCGCGCTTGGTCATGTCAGGGAGATCCGATCATAGTACAGTTGCGCGCCAGGAGGGCGATCAGTCATGTACGAAGTCTTTGCGCTCAAGTACGGGGAGCGGGACACGACGAAATGCCAGTTCTTCTACCGCGAGTCCTCGCACGAGAAGCTCACGCTCGACTATTTCGTGTGGCTGATCCTCGGCGGTCCCCATCCGCTCCTGGTAGACACGGGATTCCTCGACGACGACGCGCGCGCGCGGGGCATCCGAAACTACGTGAGCCCCGCGGCGATGGTCGAGCGCGCGGGCATCAAGGCCGGCGACATTCCGATTTCGCTCATCACTCACCTTCACTACGACCACTGGGCCGGACACAGCCTGTTCCCGAATGCGGAGTTCTGGATCCAGGGGGAGGAAGTGGCGTTCTGGACGGGGCCCTTCGGCCGGACTCCGGCGTTTCGTGGGTCGGCCAACGTCGACGCGCTGGCGCGACTGGTGACCTTGAACTACGCGAACAAGATCCGGATCGTCGACGGCGACCACGAGGTGTGGCCCGGCATCCGCGTCCACCGCGTCGGCGGCCACACCGCCGGGCTCCAGATCGTCACCGTCGAGACCCGGCGCGGCACCGTCGTCCTCACCTCCGACGCCTCGCACTTCTACCACAACGTAGAGACGCGACAGCCGGTCCAGATCATCACGAGCTTGCCGGAGATGCTCACAGCGTTCGAGACGATCGACACCCTCGCGGGCTCCGCGAAGCTGATCGTCGCGGGCCATGACCCGCAGGTCGCCGAGCGGTTCAAACCGGTCGAGCCGGGCATCATCAAGATCGCCTGATCACAAGGGACAGTCAACGCTGTCCCTCGAAGTGGGGAGCCGACGACGAGCGAGGCTCGGGCAACCACATGAAGGCCGAATCCGTGCTCAAGGCCTTACGGCTCGTGCGCACCGGCGAGGTGGTGGAACTCGGCCACGTCCTCAACGCGTCGATGCCGATTTCCGCGACGCGGCGCTTCGACGTGCACACGAAGCGCACCTTTATGAACAAGCCGTCGAACCGCCGCGGCAGCAATGAGGAGGTGCTCCTCAGCGAGATCGGCCAGGTGGGCACCCAGCTCGACGGGTTCGCCCATTAGACTATCGAAGACAAGGTCTACAACTGCTTCAAGCTGGATGACATCGCCACCCGCACCGGCTTCACCAAGGTGCGCTAAGGGGCGTCGACATGCTGCCCGACACGTACGAGATCACCGTGGGGGACCTCGAGCAAGCGCTCCAGCGCCAGAACCAGAAGCTGCAGCCCGGCGACGCGGTGATCATCCACTCAGGGTGGGGCAAGTTGTGGGCGAAGGACAACGCCCGCTACATGAAGGGGAACCCCAGCATCGGCGTGCAGGCGGCCGAATGGCTGAGCAGGATCCGATGCTGGTCGGCGCGGACACTCCGCCGGTCGAAGTCTCGCCGAACCCGGATCCTCAAGTCTCGCTACCGGTCCACCAGATCATGCTCGTGGTCAACGGGATCCATCTGCTGGAAAACCTGAAACTGGATGACCTCGCGGCCAAGCGCGTGCACGAGTTCGCGTTCATGATGCAGCCGCTCAAGCTGCAGGGCTTCACGGGCTCGAGCGTTGCGCCGATCGCGGTTCGCTGACGCCGACGGAGGGGCGGCCCGCGCGGCGCCTACTGCGCGCGGCGCCTACTGATAGATCTCGTTGAACCGGGTCTTGAGGTTCTTCGCGTCCTTCTCGATCTGGTCGTAGTCGACCGAGATGAGCTTGATCTGCCCGAGGGGAGGATTCCCCGCCGGGGGCTCGACGTCGGACCGGCCGGCGTAGATCCCCTCCCCGGGCAGGAGCTTCTGCACCGCGTCGCTGATCATGAACTCGGCGAGCGCCTTGGCGGCGTTGGGATGGGACGCGCCCTTGATGACCGCCGTCGGCGCGCCGATGGCGAAGGCGCCGTCGGTCGGCCAGATGGTCTGGATCTTGTGCCCCGCCTTCCGGTCGAGCCACGAGTATTGATCGGCGCCCTCCGCCGCAATCAGCCGCTCGCCGCGCGTGAGCGTCTCCGACACCTGCTGGTGGCTCTGGACGATCATGATCTCGTTGGCGCGAAGCTTCTCGTAGAACTCCCAGCCGTATTTCCGCGAGAGCGTCCCGATCACCATGAGCTGGATCGCGGTGTACGACGGATCGGGCATTACCATGAGGCCCTTGTATTTGGGGTCGACGAGATCCGTCCAGTTCTTCGGCAGCGCGACGCCTTTGTCCGTGCGGGCGATGATGCCGACCAGGTTCACGCGCTGAGCGACATGGAACCCCTTGGGGTCTTTCACCTCGTCGCGGATCTTGTCGAAGTGCCGGGGCCGAAACGGGACGACGAGGTCGCGCTTGATCAAGGTGATGACCTCGGCGGGATCCGAGATCGTCATCACGTCGGCGATCACCCGCCGCGCATCGATTTCCTGCATGAAGCGGCGAAGCACCGCGGAGCCGCCGGAGCGAAACAGCTCCACCTTGATCCCCGTCTCGGCCTGGAACAGGTTGGCGATCTTCTGGGCGGTGCCGATCGGTGTCGACGTGTACCAGGTGACGGCGCCTTCGCGCTTGGCGGCCGCCAGATCGACTGGATCGGGCGTGAACGGCGTCGTCTGGGCCGCCGCCGGCGCGGCGAGCACGAGCAGGGCGAGGCAGACGACGGTGAGCGTTCGGTTCACACGGTCCTCCTCTCACGCGCCCCGGTAGACCGGGGCGGGCTGACTGGTTCTGCCGTCATTCTGGGCGTCCTTTCCTGGCTCGGGGAGTCCACACGCTACTGAACCGGCGGCCGCAGCGCAAGGCCGGCACCGGTCGCCCTATGCTAACGTGCTAAACGCCCGCCGCGGCACCTGCGGGCGGGAGGAGCTTATGCCGGCGTCCGCCACGATGAATGCCGTGGTCCTCCACGGCGCCGACGACATGCGCGTCGAGACCTGGCCGCGGCCCGAGCCGGGACCGGGCGAGGCGCTGCTGAAGGTCGAGGTCGCATCGATCTGCGGCACCGACGTGAAGGTGCTGCACCGCACCCTCATGGGCCAGCCCGCCGGCCCCTTCGTGATGGGCCACGAGTACGCCGGCACCGTCGTCGGCCTGGGTGCCGGCGTCGACGAGTTCCGGGTGGGCGATCGGGTGGCGGTGGAGGTGCACAAGGGCTGTGACCGCTGCGACAACTGCATCAAGGGCTGGTACACCTCCTGCTTGAACTACGGCGACGTCTCGAAGGGTCACCGCGCGAAGGGCCTCACCTGCGACGGCGGGTTCGCCGAGTACGCCGTCAACCACATCAACACGCTCTACCGGCTGCCGGAGAACTTGAGCTTCGAGCAAGCCTGCATGGTGACGACCGCCGCCTCGCCCCTCTGGGCCATCGACCTGATGGGCGGCTACCTTGCCGGGGAGACGGTGCTCGTCCAGGGCCCGGGCCCCATCGGGCTCATCGCCGTGCAGCTCTGCAAGGCCCTCGGCGCCGCGCGCGTCCTTCTCACGGGCACTCGCGACTCGCGGCTCACGATAGATCACGGGCGGGCGCGGCGCCGATTGCGTGCTCGAGTGCGCCGGCGGGCCCACCTCGATGCAGGCGGCGCTCGAGAACGTCAAGCGGGGCGGGCGCATCGGGGTGGTCGCCTGGTACGCAGGCCCGGTCGAGGTCGACATGAACCTGGCCGTGCGCTCCAACGTGCGCATCTATGCCGCGCGCGGCGAGGGCGGGATGAACTCCGGCCGCTCGCTGGCGCTCATGAGCGCGGGCAAGATCCTGGCAGACCCGATCATCACCCACCACTTCAGGCTCGACCAGATTCACGAGGCGTTCCATACGTACACGGAGCGGATCGACAACGCCCTCAAGGTCGTGATCCATGTCTAGAGCGGCCACGGGCGACCGCACGCCCGTCATTCGCAACCGCACAATGATCGACGGCTCCGGACGCGCCCCCAGCCCGAACGACGCGCTGGTGGTGGCACGGACGTCGACGTCATCGACGCCTCGGGACCGCTTGTCCATGAGTCCTGGGTGAAGGCCTAACTTCACTCTCTGGGCCGCAGCTCATCGGCCACGTAAGGCGGACGCGCTTATGCAGATGAAGTACACAGAGGCCGACTTTGAACACGTGTCCTGGCACGACTGCCACATTTGGGGTCTGGATCTCCGCGTGGGCGACCCCGATGAGGATGACTGGACCAGCGATCTCGTGCTCGACATCGACTTCATCACCGATTGGATCTGTCCCGTCGGGGGCGGTGGCCAGTTTCGGGTAGCACCCGCGACGCTCGCGTTTCATGGGGTGACGGACCCTCGGATCATGATCGACTGGGGCGAGAGCGGGTTTCAGGTAGCGCTCCACGGGGTGTCGATCGATAGGATCGAGCGCGAGCGCGTCCAGGAGCAGAAGGTGTACCTCGATCGTCCGTACTACCGATGGAGCATTCGGCTGAACTGGCCTCGGGCCGGCGAGATCGCCTTTGGCGCTGTCGGCTTCACGCAAATACTGCTGGCAGAGCCGGTGCTCACCACCAAGCAGCACCTGTCTCTCCGTGAACGGAACCGGCTAACGAGGCGCTGAGGCGACAACGACCGCATCGGCCTTCAGATCGCCAGAGTCGACTCCCAGAACATCTCCTCGACTTTGAGCCGGCGCGGCGCCAGCCCCTGCCGGTAGGTGTAACTCGCCAGCGTCTCCAGGGTCTTCCGGTTCCGCGCGACGCCGTAGGGAAACGGATCGTCGCCCATCAGCGCCCGGGTCTCCTCGGCCTCGGCCACGAGCCACGGGAGACTGACGGGCAGTGCGGCGGTGAACTGCAGGCGCTGATAGGCCAGCCGCTTCGACTCGACGAACGCGTCGTAGAGGCTGCGCGGCAGCCACGGGTGCTGCCGCGCCAGCTCCTCCTTCAAGACCAGCGTGTGCATGATCGGGAAGATCCCGGTCTTTTCGTAGTAGGCGCGCTCGACGCGACGGAAGTCGGGGAAGAGCCTCCGCACGCGCTCGCCGAAGGCCGCCGGCCGGCGGGCGCCCACGAAGGCGTCGAGCTCGCCCGCCGCCACCATGTCGCCGAGATTCCGGCCGGCCGGAACCGACTCCCGTCGGACATCGGGCGGAAGCGTCACGTCCACCTCCTTGACCAGCGATCCCTCTCCGCCCTCGAACCAGTGGACGTCCTTCGGCGCGACGCCGTATTCGTCCTCGAGCATGCCGCGGATCCAGACCGCGGCCGTCATGTGGTACTTCGGGACACCGACGCGCTTGCCGATGAGATCCTTCGGCACACTGATGCCGGCGTTCGCCCCCACGAAGATCGACGAGTGGCGGAAGCTGAACGACGGAAAGACCGGAACCGCGACGAGGGGCTCGCCGCGGCCTCGCAGCACGGTGTAGGTCGAGAGCGAGAGCTCCGAGACATCGAACTCGCGGAACCGGGCCATGCGGTAGAACATCTCTTCCGGGGCCAGCGTCACGACGTTCAGCTCGACGCCGTCGGGTTGGACCTCGCCCGTCTTGATCGCGCGGGTCCGGTCGTAGTCGCCGGACGCCAGCGTGAGGTTGAGTCGCGCCACGCCCGTCACCGGGAAGCGGCGGGCACGGCCTCGACGACGGCAGCTTTCTTGCCGCTGTAGCGCCGGTAGCAGCGCACCGCATTCTCCCAGAGGAGCTTCCGCCGGGCGCCCTCGGGAATCGACGTCCACTTGAGCACCGCGTCCACCGATTTGGGGAACCAGCTCTCCGAGTGCGGATAGTCCGTCGCGAACATCAAGGTGTCTTCGCCGATGGCCTCGATGGCCTGGCGCAGCGACAGCTCACCCTCGTGGAGCTGGATGCTCTGGAAGTATTGCGGCCCGCGGATGTACTCGCTCGGCTTGCGCTT
>QHSV01000309.1 GCA_003221655.1 Candidatus Rokuibacteriota bacterium | reverse complement strand
GTCGGCCTCTACCTCTCGCCCGGCAAGGACGCGCGGCTGCACATCGAGCGCTACTGGAGCCGCAACGAGCCGTGCGAGATCGTCGTGTACAGCCATCCGGCCGCCGCCGGAGGCTAGGGAATGACGGTCGTGTCGCTCGAGCAGCGCTACGCGGGCCACGCCCCGCAGGCGCTCGCGCTGGCGGCTCAAGTTCCCGGCGGCGCATACTACGCCAAGTGGATCATCGCCGTCGACGACGACGTCGATCCGTCGAACATCAACCAGGTGCTGTGGGCGATGTCCACCCGCTGCAACCCCGTCGAGGACATCGACATCCTCCGACAGACGTGGTCGACCTGGCTCGACCCGACGCAGAACCCGCCCGAGGAGCGCCCCTATGGCTCCAAGGCGCTGATCAACGCGTGCATGGAGCACCGCTACATCAAGCAGTTCTCCCGGCGCACCAAGCTGCGCCGCTCCGTCTACGAGTCGTTGGCCGCGCGCTGGACGGAGCTGGGCTTCACGGGGACGCCGCCGAAGCTCTGGTCGCTGGAAGAGTAGGGCGCGGGAGGCCCGCGCCCTGCTCGACGCCCTCGCGTGAGCCGAACCATCTCCGGGATGATCGGCCGGCCGGTCAGACGCCGCGAGGACCTCCGCTTCCTCACCGGCCGCGGCCGCTACGTCGCCGACATCGCGCTCGACCGCTCCGCGCACGTCGCCGTCGTGCGGAGCCAGTACGCTCACGCGCACATCCTTCGTGTCGATGCGAGCGTCGCGCGGGCTCTGTCGGGCGTGCTCGGCGTGTTCACCCTTAGCGATCTTCCCGAGCTGCGCGACGCGCTGCCGCCGCCCGTCGTTCCCGGGGTCGCCGTAAAGCCGTATCGACAATCCGCGCTCGCCGACGGTGTCGTCCGATTCGCGGGCGAGCCGATTGCCGTCGTCGTCTCCACCGATCCTTACGCGGCGGCCGACGGCGCAGCGGCGGTCGGCGTGGAGTACGAGCCGCTGCCGGCCGCCGTCGATCCCGAGGAGGCGGTCGAGCCCGGCGCGCCGCTCGTCCACGCCACCTGGGGTACGAACGTGGCCGCAACCGTCACGCTCGAGATGGGAGACCTCGAAGCGGCGCTCCGGCAGGCTGCGCTCGTCGTCACCCGGCGTGTGCGTTGCGGCCGCCTCACAGCGCTGCCCCTCGAGCCCCGGGCCGTCGCCGCGCGCTGGGATGTGACGACTGCAAGTCTGCACGTCTGGTCGAGCACCCAGATGCCCTACGGCGTGCGGCAACGCATCGCCGAGGCGCTCGGGCTCTCGCTCGACGCCGTCCGCGTCACCGCGCCCGACGTGGGCGGCGGCTTCGGCACGAAGGGGCCGGTGTACCCGGAGGAGCTGCTCGTCGCCACGCTGGCGCGCCGGCTCGGCCGCCCGGTCTGCTGGAACGACACGCGGTCCGGGAGCTTCCTCAGCACCACGCATGCGGGCGATCAGCTTCACGCCGCGACGCTCGCCCTCGCCGCCGACGGCACCATTCTAGGTCTCGCCGACGACTTCCTGATCGACGCCGGCGCCTACCTCCCACGCGGGGCCGTCGTGGCCGGCGTCACCGCGGCGCATCTGGTCGGCCTCTATCGCGTCCCGGCGTTCCGGGGCCGGGGCCGCGTCGTCGTCACCCACAAGGTGCCGAGCGCGCCGTACCGTGGCGCCGGGCGCCCGCAAGCAACCTTCGTCGCCGAGCGGCTGATGGACATCGCGGCGCGGGAGCTCGGCATCGATCCCGCCGACCTCCGGCGACGAAATCTCATCGCCGCCGCCGAGATGCCGTACGATCGTGGCCTCCTCTATCGCGACGGGATGCCGATGGTGCACGACTCGGGCGATTATCCAGCGCTGCTCGCAAAGGCGCTCGAGGGCGCCGGTTATGCGACGTTTCGCGCGCGGCAGGCGGCCGCTCGACGCCAGGGGCGGCTGCTCGGCATCGGGATCGCCGCCTACAACGAGGCCACCGGCATCGGCCCCCACGAAGGCGCCTGCGTCGGCGTCGAGAGCGACGGGCGCGTGCGCGTCACGGTGGGCGCGCCGTGCCAGGGGCAGGGACACGAGACGACGCTCGCCCAGGTGTGCGCCGAGCGCCTCGACGTTTCTCTCGACTGTGTCGCCGTCATCGGCGGCGACACGGGCTGCTTCCCGACGAGCGCCGGCACCTACGCGAGCCGCGTCGCGGTCATCGTCGGCAACGCCGTGGCGCTGGCCGCCGAGGCGGTGCGGGACAAGGCCCGGAGCGTCGCGGCCCGCGCCCTCGAGTGCGACCCCCACGACATCGTCTTGGTCGAGGGACGAGCTCACGTCAAAGGGGCCCCGGACCGCGGGCTCGGCCTGGCGGAGCTCGCGACGCTGGCCCAGCGCCCGGACGTCGTTCGCGCACTCGGCGAACCCGGTCTCGCCGCCACGCGTTACGTGAGCCCGACGAGCGTCACATGGGCCTCCGGCGTCCACGTCGCGACCGTCGAGGTCGATGGCGAGACCGGCGCAGTGAGGGTGCTCACCTACCACGCCGTCCACGACGCCGGCCACGAGATCAACCCACTCGTCGTCGAGGGACAGACGCAGGGCGGCGCCGTCCAGGGGATCGGCGCGGCGCTCGGGGAGGAGATCGTCTACGACGCGAGCGGTCAGGTCCTCACCGGCTCCCTGATGGACTATGCGCTCCCGCGGGCCGACAGCGTCCCGGCGATCGGGGTCGCGAGCAGCGACTCGCCCTCGCCGCTCAATCCCCTCGGGCTCAAGGGCACCGGCGAAGGATCCGCGGTGCCGGGCCCGGCCGCGATCGCCAACGCGGTGGCCGACGCCCTCGGCCCTGGAGGCCCGGAAATCATCGCGGTGCCGATCCGGGCCCGAGAGCTCGCGCGGCCATCGTGACGAAGCTCGTGTCCGTCGGCATCCACGTGCCGACCTCGGCGGTCGCCCAACTGGGCTCGGGCGAGGCCTACGCGGAGTTCTTCCGCCAGGTGGAGGCGCTCGGGCTCGACGCGGTCTGGATCGAGGATCGTGTCTTCCACGCGGCGAACATGCTCGACCCCTTGATGCTCCTCGGATGGGCCTCGGCGTGCACGCGCCGCATCCAGCTCGGCACCGCCGTCCTCGTCCTGACCCTGCGCAACGCCGCCGTCGTGGCCCGCCAGGTGTCGACGCTCCACCATCTGTCCGGAGGACGGCTGGCGCTGGGCGTCTCCCTCGGGGGTCGCCCCGAAGAGTATCTGGGCCTCGGCGTGCCGATGAAGCGTCGCGTGTCACTGTTCCGGGAGAGTGTGACGGTGCTGCGCCGATTGCTGGCCGGACAGCCGGTGGATCTGCAGGGCGAGTTCTTCCGCCTGGAGAACGCGATGGTCCGCCCGGCCGCCCCGATACCGCTCTACGTCGGCGGGCACGCCGAGGGAGCGCTGCGCCGCGCCGGAGAGCTGGCCGACGGCTGGATCATGGGGCCGTTCGGCACCGTGAGGGATTTCCCCAGCGCGTGGCGCATCGTGAAGGACGCGGCGCGCGCCGCCGGCCGGGACCCGGACGCGCTGGTGGCCGGGCGTCTCGTCTACGTCGCCGTCGATGAAGACCGCGAGGGGGCACGGGACGCGCTGCGGGCCTTCCTCCACGGTTACTATGGCCCGCGCTTCGACGTCGATCAGCACGCGATCTTCGGTCCACCGCGCGAGGTCGCCGCGAGGCTCGCCGAGCACGTGGACGCGGGCATCACGCATCTCATGCTGGGGGTGCCGACGCTGGATATCGCTCACCTCCAGCGGGTGGCCGGAGAGGTGGCGCCGGCAATCCGGGACTCGTCGGCCGCGCGGTGAGCACGCCCCGACGATCGCAAATCGGGACGAGCGGCGCATTGCTCGCACGATGGGGCCGGTTCGTGCACGGCGCTCGGTGGCACGTGCTGACCCTCTCGGCCCTGTCCCTGGGCGCACTGTTGTGGATGATTCACGCGGGAGGCCAGCTCGATCCCCCCGACATTCCTGCCGAGACGGAGTCGGGGCGCGCACGGCGATTGATCGCAAAGGAACTCCCGGGCGAGCCGCCATCGTTCAGCCTGATCTTCAGCAGCCCGACGCTGTCCGCGCGCGCCCCGGCTTTCCGGACCGAGGTCGAGCGCGCCCTGGCACCACTGCGAAGCGATCCGAGGGTGGCGCGCGTTCACACCGCGTACGACGAGCCCCCCGGCTCCGCGCGCACCGAGGCGGTCCCGCTCGTCTCGCGAGACGGGCGACGCACGCTCGTGACGGTGGAGCTGCGCGGGGCGGCGGCGGGCTTCACGTCCTTCGAGTTCTCCGCACTCCCACCCGATCTCTACCCGTCCCTCCGCGCGCTGGTGCGCTCCGAGACCCTCGAGGTCGTGTCCGTCGGCAACGTCGCTCTGAACCATGACTTCACCGAGGTAGCCCGGCAGGACCTCGGCCGGGTAGAGGTGTTGATCCTGCCGGTCGTGGCGCTGCTGCTCGTGCTCGTCTTCGGCTCGCTCGTCGCCGCGGCGCTGCCGCTGGTCGTCGGTGGGCTCGCGATCGCGGGCGCCTTGGCCGGCACGCTCCTGCTTGCCCGCTTCGTCTCGGTCTCGATCTACGCGCCGAACATCGTCAGCATGATCGGTCTCGGGGTGGCGATCGACTACTCGCTCTTCGTGGTGAGCCGCTTCCGCGAGGAGATTCGCGAGGGCTCGACCGTGGAGGCGCTGGCTCGCACCGTCGCCACGGCGGGGCGCGCCGTCCTGTTCTCCGGTCTCACCGTGGCGATCGGCCTGCTCGGCATGCTTTTTCTGGGCCTGGGCAACCTCGGCTCCATGGGTTGGGCGGGAACACTCGTGGTCGCGCTCGCCGTCGTCCATGGCCTCGCCACGCTGCCCGCGCTCCTCGCCGTCTTGGGCCCGCGCGTGAACGCCTTGCGCGTGCCGTTCCTGCACCCCGAGCGCTCCGATGCCGGCTCGGGCGGTTTCTGGAATCGGCTGGCCGCGGCGGTGATGGCCCATCCCTGGCACGTCTTCGTGCCGGTCGTCGGGATTCTGCTTCTCTTCGGGCTGCCCTTCCTCCACTTGCGCGTCGGCTCCGGCGACGCCACCTCGCTTCCCCCGGCGGTGGAGTCGCGCCGCGGCGACGAGCTTCTCCGCCGGGAGTTTCCGGGAAGCGACGTCAACCGCATCGTGGTCGTGCTCGACGCCGGCCGCGGATCTCCGCTGGAGCCGGCGCGCGTCGCGCAGACCCACGGAC